>JALCZJ010000026.1 GCA_022690815.1 Ferrimicrobium sp. | reverse complement strand
TCGTTCTGTCCCTGTGGAGAGGGCAGAACACTCACAGGCGGCTGGAGAGCGACAACACAAGAGGTGCAGGTAAATGTAGATGTCTTTTGGAGCGGCTACGATCGCTAGACGCATGGTGGATTTGTGATGAGCAAATACCCGGGATGCCAACCGGGGAGGCTGGTCTGCTTTTACAAGGGGTCGGCTGAAATGACTGAACGAGAATCTCATGATCGCCTGGGGGGCTCCCTGGCGAAGTCGGCGTGAAGTGATTGAGTTGCCAGCTTTTGTGGTAGTGGTGATGGTGTCTTGCGGCTAACACGTGGCCGCTTCGGATCAGCTGGGCTGTCTCTCTGGGAGGGGTGTTGCGATGCGCTCCCTCGTCGTCGCGGCGGTTGCCCCGATCCAACATTCTCGAACAGACAAACCGATCCCGATCGCTTGGGTGCAACCTTTCTGGTGGACCTGTGCGCAGGCTCTACACTGTTGGGGGGAACCGGCGTAAGCGAGGAGGCTAGACGAGGTTGACAGACCTGTTTCAACAATACTTTCATGCACTCCCGGCACTGGTGATCGCGCTTGTGATCGGAATCGGGATTGCCTTTGTAATTATCCGAGCTACGCGATGGATCAACGCCCGCCATCCAAACTCGGTGCGAACAGCGGCGCTACGAAGACTGCGTGGCCCTACCAGGTCGATCGTACCCTTGTTGTTGATGCTGGCATCGTTGCACTATGTAAAGATCTCGGTTACGGCCGAGGTCGATATCCGCCATGCGATCTCCATTCTGTTGGTTGTGGTCGCTGCTTGGGGACTTGCGCGCCTAGTCGAGGCGATCGAGGATGCGGTGTTGTACTACTATCACATCGACGCCGCTGATAATCTGAAGGCCCGGCGGCTCCAGACCCAAATCCGGGTCTTTCGGCGCATCATCGTGGTGGTGATTGTGCTCATCGCACTCGCGGTCGTTTTGTTTTCGTTCCCATCGGTACGTCTGGCCGGGGCCGGTGTGCTTGCGTCAGCCGGCATCATCTCCATCATTGCGGGAATCGCCTCGAAGCCTGTGGCTTCCAACGTTATCGCTGGCATTCAGATAGCGCTGTCTCAACCAATTCGGCTCGATGATGTGGTAGTGATCGAGGGTCACTGGGGGCGGATCGAAGAGATCTCGCTGACCTATGTCGTTGTGAGAGTCTGGGATCTTCGACGGCTGGTGTTGCCGATTTCCTATTTCATAACCAATCCCTTCGAGAACTGGACGAAGACGACCGCCGATATCCTCGGCATCGTTCATATTGAGGTCGACTACACCGCGCCGGTGGCTGCCATCAGGGAACAATATCTGGCCATTCTGGCATCTTCTCCTGACTGGGACGGAAATGTGGCTCGCTGTCAGGTCACGCAGTTAGGAGTTTCGACGATGCAGATTCGCTTCGTGATGAGTTCACCGGATAGCTCACGGTCGTGGAATCTGGAGTGTGAGCTTCGCGAGAAGATGATCACCTATCTCCAAGAGCGATATCCGGAGGCTTTGCCAAGGGTCCGGGCCGAGATGGTTCCGAGCTCGCTGGCTACTGTGCACGAGGATACGGCGACGAGCTCGCCGGTCCAACCGATTATCGATCCGAACGCTTCCCAGTTGTTCAATACCCCAGCGTTTCCGATGAATGGCAGGAGGAATGGAGCGTCCTAAGTGGGGAACGACCGGGACTTCGTCGTCGGGACGGTGCTATGGCGCTGTAGCGGGCGCAAGTAAGGCGGGACTTTTGATTACAGGGGGCCCACCAGTTATAGCTACCCAGAGAATGGTGCCCACTTTGTCAAGTAGCCGGTAGACCGGCTTACATCCATTGGCACTCATTTTTGGATCCTTGCGGATGAATCCATAGCCCAGAGCTTCTGAGCTTACTGCCCCCGTCTTCTTGGCTGTGCGCTACTAGACTGGCCTGGTGCGTGTGATGCAAAAGGGCCGAAGGTGATGATGTTGTCAAGAGTGCGTGTGCGATAGTGCTGGCCTTCGTTGTTGCTCATATCCCACGCGACATCCTCGAAGGGATGTTTGTCGTGGCTATTGGTGGGATGGTGGTCTCAGTGATCCGAAAGGTCGCTAATGGCCAGATGCACCCCTACCTGTGTGCGTCGTGTGAACGCCCGACCTCGCGTGCCTATCCCAAGTGCCGACATTGTGGGGCAGCCTTGACGAGGCCAGATGCGGCCCGGAATCGTTCGTCGTGGTAGTTGGTTGAATCATCAAGATGATGCACAGCGATAGCGTACTCCCTAGCGAGGGAGCTAAACAGCCCTACGTCCGCGACATGTTCGATCGGATCGCCGGGACCTACGATTTGGTCAATCGACTGATGACCTTCGGACTCGACCAAGGATGGCGTGCTCGGCTCGTACGTGAGATGGCGGTAAGCTCAGATGGTACCGTGCTTGATCTCGCTTGTGGTACTGGAGACTTTCTTAAAGCCTGGTCTAAGCAGGGGTTGCGGGTCTACGGGCTCGACCTGTCGTACCAGATGTTGCGCAAAGCCAAGCCGGTCGCGCCGTTGGTTCAGGGCGTTGGTGAAGCGCTGCCGTTCGGTGACGCCACCTTTGACGCGGTCAGCTCAGGGTTTGCAGTACGCAACTTTGCAGATTTCGCGGCGGTACTCAGCGAGATCGCGCGCATACTCAAGCCAGGTGGTGTCGTCGGAATTCTTGAAGTGGCCATGCCGAAGAGTTCTCTGGTTCGAACAACCCACGGTTGGTACTTTGGTTCCTTAGTACCACTCATCGGGGGGCTGGTCTCCTCCGATCGGAGCGCGTATCGATATCTTCCGCAGTCGGTTGCCTATCTGCCAACCGATCAGCAGTTTGAGAAACTTTTTGCGCAAGCTGGATTTATGGGCCTCCATCGGATTGGTGTCGGTCTCGGTGCCGCGCAACTGTTGGTTGCCAGACGAGG
Source organism: Ferrimicrobium sp. (assembly GCA_022690815.1). Taxonomy (NCBI): domain Bacteria; kingdom Bacillati; phylum Actinomycetota; class Acidimicrobiia; order Acidimicrobiales; family Acidimicrobiaceae; genus Ferrimicrobium; species Ferrimicrobium sp. The sequence goes on along the minus strand of JALCZJ010000026.1, from coordinate 34,487 downwards.
AGTGGCGTGAGGTTTCTGGCTGGACTTACTATGGTTGGCTCCTTTGAGGCAGGCCGCCTGTTTGGACTCATCACCGCGCTCGACGCACGAGACATCCCGTTTCAGCTTGTTGAGGCCGGCGGGAGTATCTATCTCGGCATTGGTCAAGCAGTGGATTGTGTGCCGAGCGTCGAGCGACCCTCGGTCGGACCGTGCTTTCTCTCCAGTGGCTTTGAGGTAGTGGATTCGCTACAATCGCGTACCTATCCAGTTGTGCTGGTCGCTGGCCGTGACCGTCTGGAGGTGGATGTCTACGAAGTCCAACAAGGAGCTAGCGGGGGGCTGGGGATCTTACGACTTGCGGGTGAGGTCGCCTCAAGTCGAAGCGGACCGCTGCTTACAGGCGAACGCGTTCATGGTGTCGAGGCGACAGCTACCCGCATTGAGTTGGCCAAGCTCGCGATTGCACAGGGGCAGCTTACGAAGCTCGTGGTGAGTGGTCAAGCTCGTCACGAGGTGACGGAGTCCTTCACGATTGGTGGGGCGCTCTCACGGCTCAAGAAGGCCTATCCTGCGAGCCACATCTACTATGCCGATGGGTTTTTTGGAGCGTCGCCAGAGTTGGTGGTAGCCAAGTCTGGCAGTCTGCTCTCCTTACGACCTTTGGCCGGCACCGCGTTGCGCGGTGGGCAGGTGGCGCTCTTGAATTCCTTAAAGGACTTGCACGAGCATCGACTGATGGTTGAGCAACTCCGGGACGACCTGCAGTGCTTTGTCAAGGAGATCGACATGCCAAAGAGTCCGGTGCTCTTTGATGCCGGTCGTCTGATTCATCTGGCGACTCCAATGCGTGGGCAACTCCTGCCAGGTGGAACGCTCGATGGTGTTGTGCGTGCGATTGCCCCCACGGCGGCCGTCTCGGGTGTGCCGAGGACAACTGCGTTTGAGATGTTGCGTGAACTGGAGCCGTTCCGTGGGCGTTATGGTGGCGTCGTTGGCATCACCGACCCATTTGGGGATGGCGAGGTGTACTTGGCGATTCGAGGAGCAGCGCTGGTCGATGGTCGTTTGGCGTTGACAGCGGGGGCTGGCATTGTCGCAGATTCGGAGGTTGACGCTGAGATCGCCGAGATTGAGTCCAAGTTCGACGTGGTAACCCGCGCGCTCAGCGCCCGTTAGGGTAGAAGCAATGCCTGAGGTACTGCGCATCCAGGGTGCCAGGGAGCACAATCTCAAGAACATCTCGCTAGATATACCGCGGGATCGACTAGTGGTGTTGACGGGTCTGTCGGGCTCCGGTAAAAGTTCGCTCGCTTTTGATACCATCTTCGCTGAAGGTCAACGGCGCTATGTTGAGTCATTGTCGTCGTATGCACGTCAGTTTCTCGGCCTGATGGAGAAGCCAGATGTCGATTTTATCGACGGTCTCTCACCTGCGATTTCGATCGATCAGAAGACGGCCTCGCATAATCCGCGATCCACTGTGGCGACGGTTACCGAGATCTACGACTATCTCCGCCTGCTCTTTGCCCGAATCGGTCGACCACACTGCCCACAGTGTGGTCGCATCGTCGCTCAGCAGACGCCCCAAGAGATCGTTGATCTTGTCCTCGCGCATTTTGGCGATCGTCGGGTGATGATCGCCGCCCCGGTGGTGCAACAGCGTAAAGGTGAGTACCAGGCTCTGCTGGATGATCTGACCAAGCAGGGTTTTGCTCGCGTCATGATCGACGACGTGCTGGTAGAGCTAAGCGATCGCAAATCGGTTGCCCTTGAGCGTTATGAAGCCCACTCGATCTCGGTCATCGTGGATCGCCTGCGCGTCGATGTCTCCGATGTGCGACGACTTGTCGAATCTACCGAGACGGCGCTGGCACTCACCAAAGGACGAGTTGACGTGCTCGAAGTAGACGACGATCGCAAGGTAGTCCGAGTCGAGCGTTACTCCGAGGAGCTAGCGTGCGTGGTCTGTGGAATATCTCTTGGTCGTCTCGAACCTCGAAACTTCTCATTCAACTCCCCGTTTGGTGCCTGCCCTGTCTGTTCAGGTCTCGGGATGCGCTTTGAAGTCGATGAGGAATTGGTGTTGCCTGATCCCTCTCGGTCGCTCTTGCAGGGTGCCGTCGCCCCGTTTGGTGCATTACGGGCCGATTACTTGGAGCACATGCTCGAACGGGTGGCCAAGGAGTATCAGATCCCGTTGACCAAGCCGGTTGGCTCACTCGACGATGCCCAGCGCAGGATAATCCTCTACGGTATCGAGGATAAGGTTACCCACGAATACGTCGATCGCCGAGGTCGTGAGCGCTCTTACAGCTTCACCTACGAGGGAGCAGTCAATTTCTTGAAGCGTCGGCACGCGGAGGTGGAGAGCGAGACCGCTCGGGCGATCATTGAGTCCTATATGCGCCAGGTGCCCTGCGAAGGCTGTGGCGGAACGCGTCTCAAGCCCGAGGCCCGAGCAGTGACCATTGACGATATCTCGATCGATCGCTTTGTCGCACTTCCGATCGGGGATGCGTTGGAGCGCGTTGGAGCATTCGATCTCGATAGCCGCGAGCGCCAAATTGCGGCCCAAATCCTTAAGGAGATTTCGGCGCGGCTGCGATTCTTGGTCGACGTCGGGCTCGATTATCTCACCTTGGCTCGTAGCGCTGCCACCCTTTCGGGCGGTGAGGCACAGCGGATCCGACTTGCATCCCAGATCGGGAGTGGGTTGGCCGGTGTCCTCTATGTCCTTGATGAGCCATCGATCGGTCTTCACCAGCGCGACAATCATCGCCTGATCGACACCCTCGTCAAACTCCGTGACCAGGGGAATACCGTCCTGGTCGTCGAGCATGACGAGGATACCATTCGTGCTGCTGACCACGTCGTCGATATTGGTCCTGGGGCAGGTGAACACGGCGGTGAGGTCGTCTTTGCCGGTTCGGTCAAGAACTTGCTGAAGTCCAAGACGTCGCTGACTGGTGCCTATCTATCTGGCAAGCGTCGAGTGGAGGTTCCCACGCATCGAAGAGTGGCCGAACGGGGTGCGATCACGGTGTTGGGTGCGAGTGAAAACAACCTCAAGGACGTAGATGTGGCGTTTCCGATCGGCGTCTTGACCTGTGTCACTGGTGTCGCTGGATCTGGAAAATCGTCGCTGGTCAATGAGATCCTGTTCAAGGCAGCTAGATCCCAAGTCAACCGATCCCGTGACATACCAGGGCGACATAAGGGCATCACTGGCCTCGAGCTGATCGATAAGGTGATCGACATCGATCAGTCTCCAATCGGCCGGACGCCTCGTTCGAATCCTGCCACCTATACGGGGATGTTTGACCATATCCGTAAGCTCTTCGCCGAGATGCCCGAGGCCCGAGCACGTGGCTATAAGCCAGGCCGCTTCTCGTTCAATGTCAAGGGAGGGCGATGCGAGGCCTGTAGCGGCGAGGGGACTAACCGCATTGAGATGAACTTCCTCCCGGATGTGTTTGTCACCTGTGAGGCCTGCCATGGCGCTCGCTTTAATCGTGAGACCTTGGAGATTACCTACCGCGAACAGTCGATCGCTGATGTGCTCGATATGCCGATCGAACAGGCCCGCCAGTTCTTTGCCCGCCAACCTTCGATCCTTCGACACCTTATCACGTTGGACGAGGTCGGGCTCGGCTACGTTCGACTGGGTCAGCCGGCTACCACCCTGTCGGGTGGCGAGGCCCAACGGGTCAAGTTGGCCAGTGAGTTGGCCCGGAGACAGACTGGCAAGACCCTGTATATCCTGGATGAGCCGACCACGGGTTTGCACTTCGAAGATGTGCGCAAGCTCCTGATTGTCCTTCACTCGTTGGTCGATCAGGGTAACACTGTGGTCGTCATCGAGCACAATCTCGACGTGATCAAGACAGCGGATCATCTCATCGATCTGGGCCCTGATGGTGGTGATCGTGGTGGTCAGGTCCTGGTTGTGGGAACGCCCGAGGAGGTGGCACGCTCGACGGTAAGTTACACTGGGCAGTTCCTTGCCCCGCTCCTTCGCCGTGATTGAGCGGCCTCGGAAGTCATCGATACCGGACCAGCCTGGATCGTATCAGTTTCGTGACGCCGAAGGCAGGGTTATCTACGTCGGTAAAGCCAAATCCTTGCGTGCTCGGGTGTCAAGTTATTTTGCGCCACCGGAGACGCTTTCTGGCAAGACGCGGGCGATGATGGCGGTTGCCGAGTCGGTGACCTGGATTACGGTCGCTAGCGATGCCGAGGCGTTCATGCTCGAGTATTCGCTGATCAAGGAGCATCGCCCGCGCTACAACATTCGCCTGCGCGACGATAAGAGCTACCCGATGATCGCGGTGACGATGAATGAAGAGTGGCCCCGGGCGATGCTCGTTCGCGGGGCGCGCCGCCCCAAGGTGCGCTACTACGGACCCTATGTCAACGCTGGTGCGGCCCGGGAGACCCTCGAACTCCTGCTGCGAGCGTTGCCGCTGCGGAGCTGTTCCGGGTCCAAGTTGGCTCGCCATACCAGGGAAGGTCGCCCCTGCCTCTACTACCACATTGGGCGTTGCGTTGGTCCTTGCATCGGTTCGGTGTCGCATGAGGATTATCGCGAGATGGTTGACCGGGTGTCGCAGTTTCTCGGAGGGCAGGGGACCGAACTTGCTCGTATCATCGACGCCAAGATGCGGGAGGCGGCCAAGGAGCTCGAGTTCGAACAGGCGGCGCGGTATCGCGATCAGCTGTCGGCTATCCAAAGTGTGCTCGAGCGTCAGGAGATGGTCATTGGCAACGACAGCGATATGGATGTCTTTGGAGTCTGTGCTGATGAACTCGAGGTCAGTTTGCAGGCGCTCCGGGTGCGTGGTGGGCGCGTCGTGGGTACCAACGGGGTCATCGCCGACCTCGTGGAAGACATCACTGGTGAGGAGATGTTGGCCCGGGTACTCGAGCTCTACTACGCCGAAAAAGCCTTCGATTACCCGGCACGCATTATTTTGCCGTCGCCGGTCAGTGATCGTGAGCGATTGGAGACGCTCCTGAGCGAATTGGCAGGGCGTAGGGTACAGGTCAGTGTCGGGCAACGGGGGCGTCCGCGAGCACTTGTTGCGACAGCCAACGAGAACGCACGCCAAGAGTTTCGGCGCAACCGGCTTCGACGGGCCACCGACCACAACGCCCGTGCCGAGGCGCTTGTCGAGCTCGCGAGGCAACTTTCGCTATCCGAGTCGCCGCTGCGGATTGAGTGCTACGACATGAGTCATCTCCAAGGGACGAACTACGTTGGTTCGATGGTGGTGATGGAGGATGGGCTGATGAAGCATCGCGACTATCGCCATTTCAGCGTCTCGATCCCGAAGAATGACGACTTTCAGGCGATGGAGGAGGTCCTGCGTCGTCGGCTCGGTCGCCTTCTCGCTGAGGAGGGACAGGCGCTCGATCGGGGTCGTCGATTCGCCTATCGTCCGAACCTGATTCTTCTCGATGGTGGTGCCGGTCAACTCTCCGTAGGGGTGCGTGTGCTCGAAGAGCTTGCGCTCAGCTCAACCATCGAGCTCGCGTCGTTGGCAAAGAGTTTTGAGGAGGTATATCGGCCTGGATTGGCTGAGCCGTTGCGACTTCCTCGCGGCTCTCAGGCGTTGTACCTCTTGCAGACCCTACGGGACGAGTCACATCGCTTTGCGATTACTTACCACCGACGGCGCCGGACGATCACCGCCGAGCAGTCGGTATTAGATCAGATTCCGGGGCTTGGCCCCAAACGTCGCTCAAAGCTGCTGGCCCATTACGGCTCGGTGTTTGAGATTGCCCAGGCCTCGAAGGAGGAGCTCGTCGGTACGAAGATAGTCCCCGAGTCGGTGGCCACCCAACTCCTAGAGCAGCTGACTAAGGTTTATGGCGGAACCGCGAAGGCTGGCGAGGAGTAACGGTGGATCTAGAACAGTTTCGTGCCCTACCTGAATGGCCTATCATTTTACGAGACTCCTGGGAGACGAACGCCCCTTGGTGGCAGGCTGGCTTCACCGAAGGCAGTGATGCCGAGTACGAGGAGCAGATCAAACCGCTCGTCCGTGACGGACTGCGTGGTGCGAGACGCGTGCTCGACGTCGGCGGCGGAGAGGGGCAGTTGGCCAGGGTGCTTGCTGGCGATGGGGCGGATGTGGTGGTGCTCGACAGCTCACATAGTCAACTCGTGACGGCACGTAGCCGTGGCTCACGAGGTGTGCTCGCGGCCGGTGCGGCGCTACCGTTTGTAACCGGTAGCTTCGATGCGGTGCTGATCTGTCTGGTGCTTGAGCACGTCGTCGAACTCGATGAGGTCTTGACCGAGGTGGCACGGGTGCTGGCCGACGGGGGCCGCTTCCTTCTCTTGTTGAACCATCCGATCCTTCAGACGCCCGGTTCGGGTTTTATCGATGATATCGATCTCGGCGAGCAGTACTGGCGCCTTGGGCCGTACCTGCAGGAGGATATTCAGATGGAGGAGGTTGACGCGAACGTTTTTGTGCCCTTTGTGCACCGACCGCTCTCCGAATATCTCAATCGCGCGATCGCTCACGGTCTCATCTTGGCCCAGATGGACGAACCCGCACCTCCTCCTGGTTTTGTCGCCAGAGCCGACGAATATCAGCAGGTACAGTCCTACCCCCGCCTGCTCGCTCTGCACTTTGAGCGTCGTCGATGAGTGAGCTCGTCGTCGTCGCTGGGATGTCTGGGGCCGGCCGCTCCACCGTCGGTGCTGCCCTAGAGGATGCTGGTTGGTTCGTCATCGACAACCTGCCACTCTCGCTCATCTCAAAGGTTGTCGAGCTTGGGACGCAGGGGAGTATCGGCAAGCTCGCGCTCATCCTGGGCTACCCGTCGAACAATGACTTTGGTCAGCTTGTCGAGCTGATCGATGAGCTCAAGGCTGCACCGATCGACGTGCAGACCATCTTTTTGGAGGCCCGTGACGACGTGTTGATCTCCCGGTTTGAAGGCACCAAACGACGCCATCCGATCGTTGCTGATGGCCTGGCTCCGGCGATCGCCCTCGAGCGCGTCGCCCTCGAGCGTGTGCGCGATCTCGCTGATGTGATCGTCGAGACATCACAGCTCAGTGTTCATGAACTCAGGGCACGAACCCTCGAGCTCATCGACCCCACGGCGCTGCGCCAACGTCTCCAGGTGCAGGTGACGTCGTTCGGCTACAAGTATGGCATCCCGCTCGACGCCGATCTCGTCTTTGACGCCCGGTTCCTACCTAATCCGTATTGGTACTCGCACCTGCGGGCAAAGTCTGGACTCGAGGCTGAAGTTCGCGAGTTTGTACTCGCACAGCCCGATACGAGTCCATTTCTGGCGCATCTCTGGCCTTTCATCGAGTTTTTGCTTCCTCGATTCGTCTCCGAGGGTAAGTCGTACCTTAACGTCACCGTCGGCTGCACCGGTGGCAGGCATCGCTCGGTGGTGATTGCCGAAGTCCTTGCTCGACGGATCACTCAAGCAGGCTTTGAGGTGAAGGTTTCCCATCGAGACCTGGAGCGCGCTGAGTGATGCGTGCCGTGGCACTAGGAGGGGGTCACGGTCTGGTGGCGTCCCTGTTGGCGGCCCATGAGGTCGCCGACGAGGTTACTGCCATCGTCGGGGTGGCTGACAACGGAGGCTCGAGTGGAAGGTTGCGCGAGTTTTGGCAGGGTTGCCCAGCTCTTGGTGATGCCCGACTCACGATTTCGAATCTGCTGGGAACTGAATCGAAGTTGGCGCAACTCCTGGAGTACCGGTTTAAGACTGGAGAGCTTGCTGGACACGCTCTTGGGAATCTGATTCTCTTTGGACTCTTGGAAAAGACCGGCGCACTGGATTTGGCGCTTGATGAGTTAGCAGCGTTGGGGGGCCTCACCACCCGTGTGCTGCCCGCGAGTAACGCGCCGCTTGTGCTCCAGGGCCAGACGATCACGGGCGAGCCGCTCATCGGTCAGCTAGCGGTCCACTGGTCACCCGCGGTCGAGCGTGTTTGGGTGCTGCCTGATGTCGATCCATTGCCGGCCGTCATCGAGGCCGTCATCGAGGCTGATGTGGTGCTCCTTGGTCCAGGTTCGCTCTATACCAGCGTTCTGGCCACCGCCCTTGCCCCAGGTATCGCACAGGCGATCAACGAGACGCAGGCATTGGTCGTCTTTGTGGCTAACCTCGCCCCCCAGGAGGCAGAGACTCGAGGTTATGACCTTGAGCACACTATTAGGGCACTCACGGCTCATGGTGTCGTGCCAGATGTTGTGCTTGTGCACGCCGAAGACTCTCCCAGGCCGGTTGCATCGATGGTGGAGTCGATCCGTCTTGTCGGATCCAAACTCAGTGAGAATGGCATAGTCCATACGCCACACTTGCTTGCTGGAGCCTTGGGTCGTGTGATTGGGGGCGGCAAGGCTCTGCAACCATGATGAAGTCGCAAGGATTATGAAGTCGTTGGTGTCGGGGTGGTGCTAGAGTGACGCGTACCTCTTGTGCGTCGACTCGTCGTGGTTGTCTTGCAGTGGAACGGGTGGAAGCGCAGCTGCGAGATCTGAGCGGCGAGGCGACTCCCGGAGGTGGTAGCCCGGGAGGACTCTAGAGTTACCCGAAGGAAGATAAGGGGGCCTCATGGCATATCGAGTGGCAATTAATGGTTTTGGGCGCATCGGACGTAGTTTCGTGCGTGCAGTGGTTGCTGGTGGCGTTCCTGTCGAGATCGTGGCCATCAATGATCTGACCTCTCCGAGCGTGAACGCTCACCTTCTGGAGCGAGATTCAACGCAGGGTCGTTTCCCAGGTGAGGTTCGTATCGACGGCGATGACCTTGTCGCCGCCAACCAGCGCATGCGAGTGTTGAGCGAGCGCGACCCCGCGGCGCTACCCTGGAGCGAGCTCGGGGTTGACTGTGTCGTGGAGTCGACGGGAATCTTTACCGATGGCGAGCGAGCGAAGGCACATCTTGGGGCAGGAGCGAAGCGAGTCGTGATTTCGGCTCCCGCGACCAATGTCGATGGGACTTTTGTCGTGGGTGTCAACGATCAGGACCTCGACGCCACCCGGCATGTGATTATCTCGAATGCCTCTTGTACCACCAACTGCTTTGTGCCGATGATCAAGGTCCTTGATGACGCCTTCGGCATCAATCAGGGACTGATGACGACCGTACACGCCTACACCAACGATCAAAACCTGCTCGATCTCCCGCATAAGGATCTCCGACGAGCCCGGGCCGCGGCGGTCAATATCGTCCCAACCTCTACCGGGGCTGCCAAGGCGACATCGCTGGTCATTCCCGCCATGCAAGGGCGCCTCGATGGCGTTGCCATTCGGGTGCCGGTGGTTGATGGTTCGTTGACCGACGTGACCGTCGTCGTTCGCGCCACTGTCGACGCCGATCAGGTGAACGCTGCTTTTCGCCAGGCGGCCTCGAACGGTCCTCTGGCCAAGGTGTTGGTCTACTCTGAAGAGCCATTGGTCTCGACTGACATCGTGGGTTCGTCGGCGTCTTGCACCTTTGACTCGTTGCTAACCAATGTCTTGGATCTAGGCAATGGCACCAGTCTGGTCAAGGCTTTTGGTTGGTACGACAACGAGTGGGGCTACTCCTCTCGTCTGGTCGATCTCGTCATGCTGGTCGGCCAGAGGATTGGCAGCCTGTGACCCAGTCGGCTTTACCCAGTATTGACGACCTCGACCTTCATCCCTCGTCGCGGGTGCTGTTGCGGGCGGACTTAAATGTCCCGTTGCGCCAACAACCCGACGGGACACGGGTTGTGGTGGATTCGTTTCGTATTGATGCTGCGCTCCCCACCATCGCGAGACTCTGCGAGGCTGGCGCTCAAGTCGTCGTGTGTTCACACCTCGGTCGACCCAAGGGGGTTGACCCAGCGTTAAACCTTGATCCGGTTCGCGCGGTATTGGCACAGCATTTCCCGGAGGTCGAGGTGCTCGAAAACCTTCGTTTCGACCCCAGAGAGGAAGCGAATGATCCCGGGTTCGCTGCTGAGTTAGCCACGGGCTTTGATGCCTACGTCAATGACGCCTTTGGGGTATCGCATCGCCGACACGCCTCCATCGTTGGGATACCGCCACTGTTGCCATCGGCGGGCGGGCAGACGCTCCTGCAGGAGGTGAAGAGCCTCACGCTGCTGCTTGAATCGCCGGTTCGCCCCTATGTAGCGCTACTCGGGGGGGCGAAGGTCTCGGATAAGCTCGGTCTGCTCAACGCGCTCGCTGAGCGCGTTGACACCCTCATGGTCGGAGGTGGGATGTGCTTTACCTTTCTGGCAGCCGCGGGGCTTGAGGTCGGTGATTCACTGGTCGAGGTGGGCATGATCGACCAGTGTCGACATCTCTTGGCCACCGGCAAGGTCGTCTTGCCGATCGATGTGATGGGAATTGCCACAACTGAGAGCTTCGGCCCCGACGGTGGTGCGAGCGAACCCCAACGGTTTGGACTCGGCGTCCCCGCTGGCTATCGGGGTCTGGACATCGGTCCTGGCACGGTTGACCGGTTTGGAGAGATCCTTGCGAAGGCCCAATCGATCCTTTGGAACGGTCCGATGGGTGTGTTTGAGGATCCTCGCTTTCGACAAGGAACGGATCAGGTGGCCGCTGCGATCGGTCGCTCTGAGGCCTACAGCGTCGTTGGCGGAGGTGACTCGGTGGCGGCACTCCACCAGGCGGGTCTTGCCGATACCGTTTCACACCTCTCAACGGGCGGGGGGGCAACACTGGAGTATCTCGAACACGGAGATCTCGTTGGACTCGCTGTGCTGCGACACTCGAGGGAGCCCTAGTGAGTCGCAAATACGAGGACTTCGTTGCAAGCCCCGACCCGATCACGCATCGTGTGCGGCTGATCTCGGGTAACTGGAAGATGAATCTCAACCATCTGGAGGCCATTGCCCTCGTCCAGAAGCTCCATCATCTCATGCGTCCGGAGGACTTTCGGTATGCCGAAATCAGCCTTCATCCGCCTTTTACGGCATTGCGCTCGTTGCAACTCTCATTTGAAGCTGATCGTATGCCATTTACGCTTGGGGCTCAAAACGTCTCTGATGAGCCCTCGGGTGCCTACACGGGCGAGATATCGGCATCCATGCTCGCCAAGCTCGGGGTTGGCTACGTGATCGTCGGACATTCGGAACGGCGTCGCCTCTTCGCGGAGACTTCTGAACTCGTGGCTCGTAAGGCGTTGGCGGTTCACCAAGCCGGCATGCGTCCCATTGTCTGTATTGGAGAGTCGGCCGAGGAGCGTTCTGATGGCGACACTGAGGCGGTGCTCGCCGCACAGCTGATGCCGGTACTTGAGAGCTATCCCATCAATGCGCTTGGTGCTCTGGTCCTGGCATACGAGCCAATCTGGGCCATCGGCGCTGGTGAGGCTGCTGCACCAGAGGTCGTGGGGGAGATTGCTCGCGCGATTCGCGCACTTGTCGAAGCGAGAGTTGGTAGCGAAATCGCGACAAACATGAGAATTCAATATGGTGGATCGGTGGCGGCGGGTAATGCACAAGCTCTGATGGCGATTGAAGACATCGATGGGCTTTTGGTCGGAGGTGCTAGCCTGGATGCGGATAGTTTTGCACTCTTAGTTAAGAGCGCGTGAGTTGGCCCAACGAGCGAAAGCATGGCCTGTGAACCAGGAAAATCAAACTAGGCAAACGTGTAATGAGTCGATTGAGCAATCAAGTAGCCTACGAGCGAGTCGGTCATTTGACAAGAGACATCGGTTGCTTCATGAGCATTCAGTCAAAGATGTGGGCGCGTCGGGGTCAAAGCGGCCCTGATCAGGTAGGACGTGTTCAAATGGGGCATGATCCAGTAGCGCATGATCAGTTGGAGGTGCTGTGTTAACGGCGATTTTGGTTGTATTTGAGGTGGCTTCGGCCCTTGGTATGTTGGTGTTCGTATTGCTGCACTCGGGCAAAGGCGGAGGGCTTTCCGACCTTATGGGTGGCGGTGTTGGGTCCACGGCCGCGGGGTCGTCGGTCGCCGAACAAAACCTCGATCGAATTACCATCGTGCTCGCATTAGTGTTTGCATTCTCTTCGGTGGCACTCGGACTGCGCCTTTAGCGACTGTTGGGCGGCCAGCGACCGGCGCGTTGGGTTGGCGGCGTGAGCGCTACTGCGATAGCCTGAGCGCTAGTGCGATGGCCTGAGAGCGTCTTTGAGTCGCTATCGTACCACAAGATGCGCCATGGGACGCTGCCACCCAGAGCGACATGAATCTGGTCACATGGGGCTTTGAGGACGATCACAAGAGGCACGAGTCGCAACCAAAACCAATAGGTCCAAAAAGCCGGGAACCGCATCTGAACAGTTATGAGGAGGTAGAGCGGGATCTGCTTCGCGCGTGTTCTCAGGGTTCAGCAAGAGGGCACAAGTACGCGTCGATTGGTGAGGCAAGGTCCTTGCGAAGCGTCCTGGCCCTTGGCCGAGGGCGATCGAGGACGTTGCACCTGGGTAAATCCATCTCAATTCCCTGATTTGTGTGCCGATGTATCGCGTATGGATGCTTCATTGGTTCGGTATCTCGAGATACTGCAAAAGCCCCTCGCCCTCATTGAGGATGATCGTGTGCTGTGGGCCAATGCTGCGCTGTCTGATCTTTTGGCGATCGCACCCGAGGATCTCGTCGGATCCAATCTTCCGATCGCCGGTGGTCTCGATCTTGACCGTATTCGTCGAAGCTCAACCGAGGTGGCGTTACGCCATGCGACCGGCTACCTACTCGACGTTGTCATCACCACGACGCTGGTGTCGCCAGCAACGTGGATGCTCGAGTTTGCCATGGCCGACTATGAGGACCACAAGAGTGCTGACTATTTTCGCAAGCTACAGGCGTTAGCTGACAACCTTCCGATCGGCATCTTGATCTCAGAGAACGGCCTTCGGCTTGGTTATGTCAATACAGCCCTGGCCGCGATTTTTGGGGTGATTCCGAGTGATCTCTTGGGTATGAGCTGGCTCGAGTTGTTCAATACGGACGACCGTGGGCTCCTGCGGGGACTGGCACTCACGGCGCTTACCGGGGTACCAGTGAGGACCACGCTCACCATCACGGTCACCGAACTTCACCAACGCACCCTGGATATTTCGCTGATTCCGGTCACTTCACGGGATGCTAGCGTCTCCTTTATCGGTACCGTCCAAGACGTCACTGAACAGGTAGAGTACGAGGCGCGGTTGACCTTCGAGATCGACCACGATGTGCTCACCGGGCTCGCCAATCGACGCAAGCTTGAGGGTGACATCGCTGACCGTCTCGTCAAGCTCGCCTCCGGCGAGCTGGGCACGTCGATGATCGGGTTCTGTGACATCGATAACTTTAAGATCATCAATGACACCTTGGGACACCTCGCCGGAGATCGAGTTTTGATCGAGGTAGCACGACGGCTTGAAGCCTCTGGACTTGCGGCCTATCGTTTTGCCGGAGATGAGTTCGTGGTGCTCATCGACGATGATCCTCGTCCGGTTGAGGAACTTGAGCAGATGCTCGCCACGATGATTTCGGATGCGATCGCGGTTGGTTCTGCACTGCTCAGCGTCAATACCTCGGTTGGAGTCGCCGCCATCGAGGCAAACGACAGCGCGAGTGAGGTTATCCGCAAGGCCGACCGCGCGATGTATGACCGTAAAAAGATGAGGGCGTCGTGACGCGAACCATTGAAATTGAGCCTTCAGGAGTCGCCAATGGTAGTCTCGTCGCCGAGGTGATGGCGGCCGTTGGTGATGAATCGATTGGCTTTCATGAGATTGCCGATCTCCTAACGCGTGATAGCGCGCTTGCGACTGAAGTGATGCGCGTGGCCAACTCCCGCTACTATGGCCTCGCTGGCGTGGTGGAGTCGTTGCAGTTCGCCTGCGCGGTCGTTGGGTCATTGGGCTTGCGCGCCATTGCACTGGCCGAGCTGGGGCGCCGTGGCGGTCGATACCCGCAAGAGCTCAACGTTGCGGCACAGGCGATTGCGACCCGAGCGGGTGCAATCGCCGAGCAGGAAGGCCTCGACCCGCTGGTGGCGGTGGCCGCTGGACTGGTTGTCAATCTTGGTAGCATGCTCATCGCCCAGCAGGATCCAGTTGGTTTTGCCGCCACTCAATGCATGACGCCCGAGGATTGCGCGGAATTTGAGCGAGAGCACTACGGCGAAACTGCGCTTGCGATCACAGTACGTGCGCTACAACGCTGGAGCTTCCCTGAGGACTTCATCATCGGAGTCCAGCAGCGACCAGATCACCCCCTCGGGTCGATCCTTGCACGTGCCATCGAGGAGGTAGCCAAACAGCCCGATGACGACCCAGCCGATGATGACCATCGTAGGTGCACGTGTTGAGCTACGATAGCGTCTATGGGAAAGTATGAGCTTGATGCGTACGAGCAGTCGCTGGTTGACACCGGAGCCCTCTTTGAACTAGAGACGACACCAAGCGGTGCTACGCGGTATCGCAACGCACCCACCTCGATGGCCGCGGCGCTTGGACTGTTTGATCAGTTTAGTGCACGGGAGTATCTCGTTTTTGAGGATGAGCGAGTCACCTATGCCCAAGCCAAGGCCCAAGTCGTAGGCCTTATGGGTGCTCTTGATGCCGCAGGTCTCAACGCTGGTGATCGGGTAGCGATCGCGATGAGAAACTTCCCTGAATGGGTCTACGCCTTCTATGCCATCACCGCTGCCGGGATGGTGGCCGTTCCACTCAATGCGTGGTGGTCGGCCGACGAACTCGCGTACGGTCTGAGTGACTCTGAGGCACGACTCGCAATCGTCGATGACGAGCGAGCGGGGATGCTCAGTGATTTGGTGGCGGTTCCACTATGGAGTCGGGGTGAGGCGCGGGGTCAGGCGGTTTCGCTCCACGAGCGCATTGCACAAGCTGCGTCTCTCGAACGACAGCCGACCCAACGAGAGGGTGATGCTCCAGCAGCCATCTTCTACACCTCTGGGACGACTGGACGACCCAAGGGTGTGATTTTGACGCACGAGAATTTGATTCAGGCACTGTTCAACGCCCTCTATCTTGGGGCCAGAACCATGTTGCGGGCTGGTCACCAGGTTGGAGCCAATGACGAGCAGGCTATCAACCTCGTGAGCATTCCACTCTTTCATGTCACCGGTTGTGTTGCCGTGTTGATGCCCGGCACGGCGACCGGAGCGAAATTTATCCTCACGCGTCGCTTTGACCCGTTGGAGGCGTTAGGGCTTATCGAACGGGAGCGGGTGACATCGTTTGGTGGGGTGCCGACGGTCGCGCACCAGATTCTGCGCCATCCAGAGCGTGAGCGATTTGACCTCTCTTCGGTCAAGGTCGTGAGCTATGGCGGTGCGTCATCGGCGCCAGAGCTCGTACGTGAGATCGGTCGTGCGTCTTCGTTGATCGTTCCGGGCAATGGGTACGGTCTCACCGAGACGGCTGGTTTGTTGACTTTTAATAATGGCACGCACTATCAGGAACGTCCCACCTCGGCCGGTCCTCCTGTCCCCGTGGCCGAGATTAAAGTGGTGGATCCATTTGGTGATGAGGTCGCCGATGGCGAGCCAGGCGAGCTGCTTGCCCGTGGCGCAACGATCTTCGCTGGCTATTGGCACAAGCCGTCAGAGACGAGTGCGGTCTTTATGGATGGCTGGTTCCGTACTGGGGATATCGCCATGATCGACGCCGATGGATACATATATATTGTCGATCGTTTGAAGGATCTCATCATCCGTGGAGGAGAAAACGTCGCAACCGTCGAGGTTGAGGCTGCGATTTTCGAATATCCAGGTGTCGAAGATGTTGCGGTCTTTGGATACCCTGATGAGGTGCTGGGAGAACGGGTCGCTGCGGCAGTCGTCGTTCGTTCCGAAGACGTGGTCGATGTCGATGAGCTCTTGGGGTTTCTGCGCGGGCGTATCGCGAACTTCAAGGTGCCCGATGTCGTCAAGTTGCGCCATGAACCGTTGCCCCGCAATGCCGCCGGCAAGCTGCTCAAACGCGATCTTCGTCAGGAGTACTTTGGGTGATGCCCGATTTGGTGTGGCGATGCTGGGCGGCGATGCCCGCATCGCTCACCGATCGTCCTAGACGCGACGGCGCTGCGCGAAACTCGCGTGGGGTGTAGTGGTCGTGGGGATCGCTTGAGGGGACCTGATGCGATGTATCGCACCAAGATCCGATGCCCAGGGCTCGGGTTTGGGCTATACCTCAAAGTGGGCGACGATCTGAGACGGACCGCGACGGGAAAAAGCGGCTGTGAGTGCTTGGTGTAGCTCGGTTGTCGTCGTGGCGGAGGTCGATGGAACGCTGAAGCTTTCGGCGAGCTTTGCGTGATCGATCGGGGGTTGGGCGAGTGACAGGAGCTGGCGCGATCGATCCGTAGATGCAGCGGGTCCGAGGCGTTCGAGCTCGAAGTTGAGAATGCCATAGGCTCGGTTGACGAGCACGATGGTGATGACGTCGAGATTCTCTGCGGCCTGGGTCCAGAGTGCCTGAGGGGTATAGAGCGATGATCCGTCGGCGATCAGGGCGAGCACCCTGCGACTTGGCGCCGCCATGGCTGCGCCGATCGCGAGAGGGATGCCATGTCCGATGGCGCCTCCGGTGAGTGCAGGGAGCCAGGTGTGTTGGGGCGCGTTGGTGGTGGCCTGGTCAAGCTGTAGGCCAATCGTGTTGCTCTCATCCACCACGATAGCGTCGGGAACTAACAGCGCCCCTACGATGGTCGCAAAGTTGGCTGGTGAGAGCGGTTCGGTGCCGACGTCGGCTGAGGGAACGGTTGGGGTGCCTTGGCGGTTCCCAGGGACGGCTGGCGCCATTTGCGCCAGGAGGCGCTCGGCCCCAGCTATTGCGGCGTTGGGGTTGGTGGTGACAGGGATGATTTCACAGCCGTCGGGTACAAGCCGGTCGGGCAGGTGGGGGTACCCGAAGAATGGCACCGGATCTGTTCCTCCGATGATCACCAGGCGCTGCGTCGATTGGAGCGTGGCGATCGCCATCTCGGGGAGGTAGGGTAGCCGCTCGATGGTGGGCGATCGTTTGCCGCGGTCGATGCGTGCGGGGAACGTGTTGGTGAGTACCTGCAGGTTTTCATAGGCGCAGAGCTTGGCCAAGACCGTCGCGGCGCGTTGGTGCAACAGCGTGCCGCCAACCAAGACGGTGGTGCCCTCTGGTTCGCTTAGCGCCGCACTCGCTCGTGCAAGTGCCGTGGCGTCGAAGTCCTCGACGGTGCTGGCGGCGATCGCTTGAGGTGATGGTTCATCGAATTCGGTCCAAGAGACATCACTGCTCACGACGAGCGTCACTATTCCAGGTGTCCCCTCGGTGGCGAGGGCGACGGCTTGGGCCGCGAGGTGGCGTAGCGAGTGTGATCGGGTGGCGTGAAGGACCGCCTTGGAGAAGGTCTGTGCTAATCCATCGATGTCCGTGGCAAGGGGCGGGTCAAGCGGTGCGACACCGCTGCTGTGGTCTCCGACAATAACGACGATAGGGGAGTGGGCTCGCTTGGCATTGTGTAAAGAGGCGATCGCATTCGCGAGACCCGGCCCAAGGTGCAGGAGGATCACTGAGGGCTCACCGCTGATTCTGGCGTAGCCGTCGGCGGCCCCCGCCGCGGCCCCCTCAGCGAGGGTGAGAACCGCACGGGGTGTCGACTGATGGGCAAGGGCGGCGACAAAATAGATCTCTGTGGTTCCGGGGTTGGTGAAGATGGTGTTGACACCAGCATCAGCGAGGCCCGCCAGAATCAGCTGTGCTCCGATCGTCATAGCAGCTTCCCCGGATTAAGAATATTCGCTGGATCGAAGACGCTTTTGAGCGATCGGTAGAGTTCAAGTTGCTCTGAGCTCAAGGCGTCAAGCAGGAAGAACCGCTTGGCAACGCCAATGCCATGTTCACCGGAGACGGCGCCACCAAGGCGCTCTGCGAGGTTGATGATTGCCGCTGTGATGTTGTGACAAGCAGCTGGATCGGCTTGGAACACAGAGAGATGGACATTGCCATCCCCAACATGTCCCGTGCCAGCGACCATGGTGTCATGCTCTACCCCAAGTTGGGCGACTCCAGCGAAGAGCTCTGCGAGTTTGGAGCGGGGGACGACGGTGTCGAGGACTGCGTTGGCTCCAAGTTGTTTGACCGTCCAGAAGGCTGATTCTCGGGCCGCGATGAGATCTCGACGTTGTCGTTCGTCGAGGAGGTACTGGTTGGTTGATTGATGCTCCCCAATCACGCCGGCGAGTTCGCCGATGTTCCGCTCGAGGTCGTCGACGTCCATGGTCTCGAGTTCTACCATCAAGAAGGCTGTGGAGTGGGCGAGCTCCTCGTCGCTCACGCCAAGGTTGACACCGACGTGCCGGGTCATCGCTCGAAGACTGGCGGCCTCGACGTACTCCAGGATGCTCGGCGTCAGACCCCGGTCAGCGATCGCGACGACAGCGTCAGCGATCGCAGGAAAGTCCGAAAAGCCTGCAAGGAGGAGACTGCGATGACGAGGGCGGGGGCTGAGGCGCACGAGTACTTGCGTCACGAGCGCGAGGGTACCCTCGGAACCCGTGATGAGCTGGGTGAGATCGTACCCGGAACTGGTCTTGACGTATGACCCCCCTGATCTGAGCGTGACGCCGGCACCGGTGACGAATTCGAGCCCCAAGACATTGTGGCGGGTCACACCGTATTTGATTGCGCGCATTCCGCCAGCGTTGGTGGCGACATTGCCTCCGAGTGATGATGACATCTCGCCGGGGTAGACCGGGTAGAAGTATGGCGTCGGGGCCAGGGCCTCTTCGAGTTGGGCCAGGGTGACGCCAGACTCAACTCTCGCGGTCTGGTCGCCGGTGTTGATCTCGAGGATCTGATTCATGCGTTCGAAGCTGACGACGATACCATTTGATAGTGGTTGTGCGCCTCCGGATAATCCGGTGCCCGAGCCTCGAGCCACGATCGGTAGTGCATGACGCTGGGCATAGCGGATGAGTTCTTGCACCTGATCGGTAGCGGTGACGAAGACGAGGGCCTGGGGTATGACCGGTTTGACATCGATGGCCTCGTCATGGGTGTAGACCTCGGGGATCTCGTCTGCGATGACATTGGTAGCGCCAACGATCCCAGCGAGGTCGCGCGTGATCTCGGTTGTCGGGAGAGAGTTCATAGGTACTACCGTAGCCCCAAACTTGGTTGCGCGTTGATCAGGGCTCGATGATCAGAGCCTACTGAGCTCTTGATGCACAGCTGTCTTAGTCAAGGTCGAGGACACTGCTCCTTGCTTGGCTATCGATGTTCACGATGCCATGACGTAGTCGCTTGTCTTGATAGAGCGCTCTATCAACGTGGGCGAGTGCCTCATCGAGGCTCCAGGTTGCAAGCCAAGGAGCGAGGCCATAGGAGAATGAGCAAGAAAGGGTGGTGCGATGAAGGCCAAGCGTGCCGTGAAGACCTGCATCGTTTTGACCAAAGGTGAGCACTGCGGATTCGTCGCCTCCGATACGTGCGACGATGCTTCCCGCTGGTAGCGCCGTATCGAGGGCGGTGGCGGTGTTTTGAAGCACTCGATCACCCTCGAGGTGCCCGTTCTCATCGTTAACCATCTTGAAGTCGTCGAGATCGATGAGGATGAGGTGTGTCACCTGTTCAAGTCGTTGCGCGGCTGCCTTGTTCGAATGCCGGAAGAACCCATTGCGGTTCGAGATGCCGGTAAGGTTGTCGGTGTCAGCCCGATGGACGAGACCACGCATGACCAACATGATGGCGAATGCGGCCAGCCAAGCCGGTGCGGTGAAGCGGATCGCGATGTTCAATGAATCCAAGATGGGGGTGAAGGCGCTCGCCGTCAAGATCATGGCAGTGCTTGCGCCCAGGTATCCAAGAAGGACGATCGGCGCGAGGAAGCAGGCGGCGTACACGCTAATCCACGGGAACGCGATCAAGTCGATGGCAAGACCGATTTGAGTGTGGGTCAAGGCGATCAGGATTGTGAGTTCGATGATCATCGCGAGCAGGATTCCTGTCTGTACCCAGGATCGCGAACCAAGATGCCAGATCATAATGGCGAGTGCAAGTAGCGTATTGGTGATCGCGATCAAGACTTCAAGGCCCCGTGCGGTGTTCGGGCCCATCGGATGGATGGCACCTAAAGCACAGGCGATGCCACCCCCGAAGACGAGGAGCGCCAACAAGGTATCTTGATCGGCGCTGAGTCCTGACCACAGCGTCCAAAACCGCAAAGGCTTTTGTAACGGCGTCCTTGGCGTCTTTCTTGGCATAGAGTACTATCAGCCATCTTTTCGGCGTTCTTGATCGTGGACCGTCCACGCCGGCCGTGCGCGCGGGGATAGTCGATCAGCGCGACCCGCGTGTGATGCTTTTCCTCAGATGACGGCTGATGGAGCGATCTGACTGGTACCTGCGCTCGGCGTTGTGTGATGAACCACGCTCTGATGACACATGACACCAGGTGTGCTGACATGCGCTTGGCAACTGATCGGCCTTACAACGAGGTAGTACCTTCTATCGGAGCGATGATTCACAACGAACGAACCGGTCGCTCACACGACACGTTGGCTAAGGCCGATCTTCTAGTCAACGTGGACTATTCAAAGGCTGTCAGGACAGACAGTATTTAGCTCGGCATGACGGTGACGAGAGTCCCAATGTGGACTTGCGGATAGACCAACGCGGCCGTGGGTACCGGCAATTCGACGCAACCCAAACTTTGCGGGAAACCGTACGAGGCGCGCACAAACCCGTGGACCGCCTCGGAGCCGAGGAAGTAGTTGATCCAGTGGACGAGGTCGTGGTATTTGGTCCCGTTTGGGTTAGTTCCACTCATGTAATTTTGCTTAAACCGAAGATAGATCGGGAACGTTCCGTTCGTGGTCTTCAGTCCTGCGATCCCAGTGTTGGCTGGGCTCGTAAGTACTACACTTCCGTTTTCCCAGAGGTAGAGCGTCTCGGGCAGGACCTTTTGTACCTGGATCCACGCATAAGGATGTGGATCGACCTTGTTGGCGATCACGTCGTTGATCAACGTTGGCCATAACAGCGGATTGTTCAACTTGTTGTTGTAGTTGAGGCTATTGAAGTCCTCGAAGGCCATGACCGCTCCTTCGGTGATCACGTTCGACGACCCTGGGCTCCAGAGGGAGGTCAGCTGGCTAGGCATCGACCAACGCCAGCTAAAGGTACCCTTAGGCGGCGATTGGATGGCTGCCAGCTGGGCACTCGCGGTTGAAGCCACGATCGTCGAGGAGCTAAACGACACCGGCAGGTAGTTGAGTTGGGCAAGCAACTCTTGGAGTCTCAGCATCGACATTGGAGCACCACTCATCGAGATGGTGTTTCCAGCACTCCCGACGGCGCCGGTCGGGCTGACCAAGGCGATTGAAGAGGGTGTCGTCATCGTAAAGGTCTCCGAAGGCCAGAAGTCGCCGGTGGTTGGCGTGAAATCGAGGGTGTAGGCGGTCGGTTCGCTCCAGGTTCCCTTGACCGGGTCTGCTCCTTGGATGGTGGGACTAATGGTGGGAAACTTGCCACCGAAGACCTTGGCGACCGGCTTGGAGAGTGTGATCGAAATCGTCGACTCCGGCTCCAGGTTGCTCAGATCAGGGTTGATCACGGCCTCAGGAGTTGTGCCCGATTGGCGAAAGAAGACCATGTTGGATGCTGGTGGTAGCGTCTCCCAAGGCTCGGGAGCGGCTGCCACCTTCAAGGTTCCGGCCATCTCCTTTGATGAGTCCGGTATCGAAACATGCGAACTCGCCTTGGAAAGCGTTAGCGTCTTTTGTGACGATTGATAAGAGTAAGCGACGACGCTGACCGGGTTCGAAAAGTCCGACTGCACGGGAGACCCGGCTGCAGCGATGGCGACAGGATCAAGGAGGCGGGCGCGTGGCGTCGTGCTGCGAAGCGTCAATGTCTCCGTCTTGCCGGTAAGCCAGGAGATCCAAGACGGACGAGCGAGCGTGACCGTCACAGTTGTTCGCAGTCCGGTCTGGAGTTTTTCTGTAGGCAGAACGTTCTGCCCCTTCAGTACCACTGAAACGGGTTTGTCATCGGCTATGGCATGGATGCTGGTTACCGTTTCATGGACGCCCGAGGTATGAAGCTCACCAAGCGAAGCATACGATGCGCTGAGGGAGGCTTTTGGCCAGTTGGTCGCGACGATAACCCCCGCGATGATTAAGACACCGGCGACGACACCACCGCTGATGCCGACCACCTTGCGGGTCCGGTGAGACCCCTTTGGCTTTGTGTGCCTGGCACTCGCCAACCGACACCTCCTTTGGAAATTCGCAGCTACACTGGCCTAACTCTACCGATGAAGCACTACTCGCCTCCTCTGGTACGGTCGCGAGTGTTCATAAGTATAGTTCACCGGTGGTTGACGAGTCGTCGATTTGCTGGTACCTGGATGGGGTTTCTCTCAGGTGTCGCTCGGAGGCGACGCGCGGTTAACAAAGAATCGATAATAGGGGTTCGAGGGGCGATGGATACCAAATTTTTGATCGAGAGCTTCGTCACGTTGTTAGTTATCACTGATCCCATCGGGAACGTACCAACCTTCCTCGTCGTCACCCAGGGTAAGGGAGCCAAGGCTCGTCAACGGCTCGCCGTCGAGGCTGTGCTTGTGGCGGCGGCGGTGCTAGCGATCTTTGCCGGCTTTGGTCGTGAGATCCTTGGATACCTCGGCATCTCGCTCGCGGCGCTGCAGGTGTCGGGTGGACTCTTGTTGCTGATTGTGTCGCTCCAGCTCTTGACTGGAAGACAGGCCGAGCTGACTGCCCAGTCGAAGGTCAACGTTGCGTTGGTTCCCCTGGCAACCCCATTAATCGCTGGCCCAGGCGCGATCGCAGCGGTCCTTGTGTTCGCGGGAGAGGTGCACACAGTTGGCAATGCGATTGGTCTCGCTGTCGTGATCTTAGTGGTGATGGTTGTGCTGCTCGTCGTTTTGCGGTCTTCGGTCCACCTGAGTCGACTGCTGCGTGAGGGCGGCATTGAACTGTTATCGAGGGTCTTTGGACTGCTCCTCGCGGCGATTGCTGTCCAACTAGCCGCTTCTGGCGTTTTAACGTTCGCCCACGGTCATTAGCGATAGAACTGGCTTGCGCAAGCGCCAGATCGGCACTTCGCATGGATGTGACCCATCAGGATGCACGTGAGTCTCTTTGGCTGATTGGTTCAAGCTGAGGACAGGTTGATATCCGGGGAAGTTCAAACCTGCGAGCCTCTGGAGGTTTTGCTCAAGGTTTACGGTCGGCTAAGCGATGCTTTGGCCTCGCGAGGCGTTTTGAGCATGCTGGTGTGTGAGCCCAGGTCGGCTCGGCATGCGTGGCGAGGTGAATCGTCGGGTTGGGGATGATTGTTGCGACAGGCGCTTGGGTTGGGACCCCGTGGCGCATCGATCGTGCCCGCACACCAGGATCGTGACCGACCTATTCGTTGTGGTCCAAGTTGATGTATCGACTGTGCTTGCTACGCTTAGGCCGCGGCTAGTCTGCTGATATGGTAGTCCATGACAGCGTGTGGAGCTCTCCATAGCTCGTGTGGCGGGAGTCAGCATGTGCATGTCGCGCAGGTCGCGGGTTGTAACTGTGGTCTGGGCCATCTGAGCATTGCGGAGACGACGACGATTGAGGAGGCAATGATGGTTCAATTAGGTGATGTGGTACCCGATTTCGAGGCTGATACAACGCAGGGGCACGTTCGTTTTCATGAATGGTTGGGCGACTCCTGGGGGATCCTGTTTTCTCATCCGAAGGACTACACCCCAGTGTGTACTACCGAGTTAGGAGAGGTGGCCCGGCTCCTCCCCGAGTTTGAGCGACGGACGACGAAGGTTATCGGTCTCTCGGTTGATGATGTCGCCAGCCATGAGGGGTGGGAGGCCGATATCGAGGAGGTTCGGGGACATGCGGTTAATTTTCCGATGATTGGTGATGCTGACCGCAAGGTTGCCTCGCTGTACGGGATGATCCACCCGAAGGCCTCTGACACACTCACGGTTCGATCCGTGTTCGTGATTGATCCTGCAAAGAAGTTGCGACTCGAGATGACCTATCCAGCTTCGGTTGGTCGTAACTTCGCCGAGATTCTTCGCGTGCTTGATGCGTTACAGCTTTCGGATGCCTACCCGATCTCGACGCCGGTGAACTGGCAACCAGGTGATGAAGTTATCATTGCGAACTCGATTGACACCCAGGAGGCGCGCAAGCGTTTTGAGGGCTTTCGAGAGGTCAAGCCGTATCTTCGTTTCGCTAAGGATCCGGGCGCGCACACAGTGTGAGTACACGCTAGCCATTGATCAACTCATACCTATGTTTGGGTTACCCGCATGGCGTGATGTAGGCGCGATGCGGGTCCTGGGGTCACGGCGCATGGCCCTCTGACTTG
This sequence comes from Ferrimicrobium sp., assembly GCA_022690815.1. Lineage (NCBI taxonomy): Bacteria > Bacillati > Actinomycetota > Acidimicrobiia > Acidimicrobiales > Acidimicrobiaceae > Ferrimicrobium > Ferrimicrobium sp. The sequence continues at coordinate 10,176 of JALCZJ010000026.1, read as the reverse complement.
TTGTCGATAGTGCTGTTGGCCTCTCGCGATCTTGCACTGGGTAGATCGTGGCCCGTGCAAAGCATGCGTTGAGTCATCTGCGCAGGCTTGGCTGTCTGAGTTCGTAGCACCATGTAGGTCACCACGTTACGTGCCACGACATTGCTCAGCACGAACGCTTCCCCAGGACGAACACCAGAGTGCCTGCGCGTTCGTCGTTCCATGGCTCCTACCGCATCTCGACCTTAGGCGACAGAGTTGTCGTGTGTGCTGTTCGGTGGTTTTGGCAAGGGCGGTCCAACTGGTTGCGTGCGGTAAGCGTGCATGCGGCGTCGCCGATTGATCGACGAGATGATCACGGCGATGATCATGATCACCGCGATGATCGCGATGGTTTGAGCTAATGGCTGAGTGTTGGTGATGGCAAATGGTGCAGGCTCGCCTGCGAGAATGAGTGTGAACGAATCCGCGTAGGTCAACGCCTGTGACGGGGTGAGCTGAGTGGTAAAAGCGGTGCCATAGTTGGTGTCGGTGGAGGTGTTCTCAAGAATGACATAGCGATGCCCCCAACAGCCACTCGCCTTCGGGGACTGGCAGTCAAGGTTCGATCCGCCGCCACCATTGGTGTAGCGATAGCCATCCTCGTACATCCACATGAAGTCCACAACGAGCGCGTTTGGAAAGTTGCCGGCCCAGTCTGAGCCGCCGTCCATCGTTGGCGGGATGCTCGGATCCCTGGCCTGATACGCCGCTTGGCTGGCGAGCTTTTCCAACTGTGGAGTGGAGTTGGGGACCGCCGGTAGGTTGCGAATCATACGTTCGTTGTCGATCAAGAAGTGGAGTTGACTGGCTTGCGAACGAGCGAGGAAGCCGTGAGGCAGGGTCAACCTTGGCAATCCCTCCCCAGTTCGTGCGAGGTTGAGGTCGAAGAGGGCGGCGTGCTCACAACCTGGTGAAGTGTCTGGTAAGGCCGCTGACTGACAGGAGCTTCGCCAGTTAGGGTCCCCAGCTGGGATGGTGAGGTCATGCAAGGTTTTCGGTGTGACCGGTTGGGTTGGCGTCAGGAAGTAGAGTGACGAACCCGCGATCAGTAGGAGTACCAAGGCTAGAACGATTACCCGACGCATGTTGCTTTGTGCTTCTCCACCGTATGTAAGGGCCAACCCGCCAGGGTATCCGCGCATTGACTGGTCACGGAATGGCCGTCACTATGAGGTTCAGGTTAGCGTAGCCAACGATCTTCGGCCAATACGAGCCGATAGGTAACCTGCACTGTCGGGTGAGCCGATATCGACATATGGCACGATTACTTACCTTCGGGCTCGTTGATCTGGAGCCATGACAGCCGTTGTGCATAGGGATTCACTGCAGAGTAACCGCGGGTCTGGCTCGTTCGTCCACCGCACCAAAGCGGGGGAGATCCTTCGAACGACATAGTGCGCATAATCAAAAATCAAGACAGGTCGACGACCATGAACGGCCCGATGCCGAAACTAGCATCTGGAACTCGCGTGATTTGGGCGCTTGCGATCTGGTGACGCGAGCATGTCAGGGGCTGGGTGAGTGGAGAGTGGAGCGATTAGGGGCCCGGAGGGTGATCAGGTGCCCCCACTTTGGCCCGGATCAATGAACTGGGCCAGTGAACTGGGCCAACGATGGCATTGGTAGTTGCTAACGTAGATTAGGTAGGTGACGACGGAGGCATTATGAAGTTAGCCATGCAGATCAACTATGCGGGAAATATCCTCGAGACCGTTGAACAGGTAGTGACCTATGAAGCTGCAGGTCTGGACATCGTATTCGTCGCCGAAGCGTACGGATTCGATGCCGTCTCCATCCTTGGGTATCTGGCGGCCAAGACGTCGCGCGTTGAGTTAGGGCCGGGCATTTTGCCGATCTACTCGCGTACTCCTGCGCTGATCGCCCAGACTGCGACCGGCCTTGACTACGTGTCGAACGGGCGAGCGGTGCTGGGGCTCGGTGCATCAGGACCTCAGGTGATCGAGGGTTGGCATGGTGTCGCTTACGATCGGCCGCTGGCACGAACTCGCGAGCTGATTGAGATCTGTCGGCGGGTCTGGCGCCGTGAACGACTCGAATCGCAAGGTCTTTACCAGATTCCGCTCGCAGGAGGGACTGGACTCGGCAAGGCATTAAAGCTGATCACGCAGCCGTTAAGGGAGCGGGTACCGATCTATCTTGCCGCAATAGGACCCAGCAACGTAGCGTTGGCAGCCGAGCTCGCCGAAGGGTGGCTCCCAATCTTCTATCTCCCCGAGGAGGCCGAGAACGTCTGGGGCGCATCGCTCGCGAAGGGACGGTCGGAACGCGATTCCTCGCTTGGTGAGCTTGACGTGGTGGCCGGCGGGTTGGTCGCGATCGGCAAGGACGTCTCTGGTTTGCTGGAATTGACGCGCCCGCAGGTTGCCCTTTACGTCGGTGGCATGGGTGCCAAGACGAAGAACTTCTACAACGACCTGTTCCACCGCTATGGATATGGTGATCTCGCCGAACAGGTGCAGGACCATTATCTTCGTGGGGAGCGTGACAAGGCTGCTGCCTTGTTGCCAAACGACTTGTTGGAGCGGTTGAACCTCGTTGGGGACGAAGGTTTTGTTGCTGAGCGAGTCCGAGCATTCGCCAGCGCAGGTGTTACGACCTTGATGGTCACTCCGGTTGGCAATGATCCTTTGGGTTCGTTTCAACGGCTCCGGTCCATCGTCGATCGACAATAACAACCCGAGCTGGGTTCGTGTTCTCGATTGTCATCCTGTGGCCATTGCTCGTCGTAGTTGCTGAGTTGGCCTACGCCTGGAGGTTGCTTTTTGTCGTGCGATCCGTCGCCGAGGACAGAGCGGAGTCGCCGCTGACCCTGGGGGTAGAGATCGTGATTCCCGCACATAACGAAGCGGGTACCCTGCCGGATTTGCTCAACTCCCTGAGCACACAACGGGGTGTGCACTATATGACGACGGTGATCGATGACCGGTCGAGTGACGACACTGGAGGAATCGCCGCCTCGCTTGGAGCTCGTGTGATTCGCATCGAGCGACGCCTTGGCAACAACCCCAAAGCCGGTGCTTTGAGCGCCTGGACTCCTCTGCCGGGATCAGCGATCGTCGTATTTTGTGACGCTGATGTCAAGCTGGTGGATCCCGGAGCGATCAATCGTTTGGTTCAGTTGGCAGTAAAGCACCCGCACGACCTGATCAGCGTTCAACCGTTTCACCGGATGCAACGCGTATGGGAGCAGGCCGCGTTCTTTCCCAATTTGGTGTCCCTGATAGCATCTGGCGCCTTTCTGCCGGTGCACGATGGCCGATCCAAAGCGACGTTTGGACCGGTCCTGTGTTGTCATGTCGACCGATATCGTGCGGTTGGTGGGCACGCGAGCGTCGTCGACGCCGTGCTTGATGATCAAGCCTTGGGGACACGCTTTCGAGCTCATGGGGGTGCAACGCTGCTGTTGGCCGGCTTTCGCTGGATCGAGTTTCGTATGTACCCAAAGAGCTTCGCTCAGCTCGTAGAGGGGTTCCGTAAGAATGTAGCCAACGGAGCCACCACCGTCCGGGGCCCTGGAGCGGTGGTAGCCATTCTTATCGTGGTCGGAGAGTTCTCGGCTATCGCGAATCTCGTAGGCGGTGTCGGGGATGTTCGCCTCGTCGCTGGACTGGTGCTTGCCTCGATGTGTTGTACCAACAGCGTGATCGCGCGCCGGATCGGGACGTTTCGGTGGTGGAGTGTGGTGGCGCAGCTGGTGTATCTATTGATCTTTTTGTGGATTGTCCTTACCTCGTGCGTGGATGTCATCCGTGGCCGAACGACGTGGAAGGGTCAGACGATGAGGACAAGGAGCTAGCCATGTCGAGCATCGTCGGCGTTGGTCTCGCGATTGTCTACTGGGTGGGTTCGAGTGTTCTGGTTGGCTTCGCGGTGGCCCGTATGTCGGTGCCTACACTCTCTCGGCTTGGCCAGCATCAGTGGTGGCTTGGGGGTCCCAGCACAGGTTGGTACCGTCACGTTCTGCATATCGATGCCTGGAAAGATCATTTGCCAGAGGCCGGACGCTTTGGGGGCGGTGTTTCCAAACGACACCTGGCAACACGTGATCGCAGCGTGCTGGTCCGGATGTATCTCGAGACCATACGTGCCGAGGTCGTTCACACGCTCTTGCTGTTGACACAATGGGTGCCCCTAGTGTGGCTGCACGGCGGCTTTGTTGTAGTTCCGGCGATCTATACCATCGGCGCAAACCTGCCATTCGTTGCGGTGCAGCGCTATAACAGAAGGCGACTCTCGAGGCTAGTGTCCCTCGAGCATGGCGGGAGTCCTGATAAATAGGTGCTCCCGGTAGAACTTAAGCTCAGCGATACTGTCACGGGTATCGTCGAGCGCGCGGTGCGAGCTATCCTTCTTCGGCACCAGCTCGTTGATGTCCGGGTACCATCGCTTGGCCAACTCCTTGATGCTTGACACGTCGACCGAGCGGTAGTGAAGCCAGTTCTCCACCTCTGGCATGTATTTGGCGAGAAAACGGCGATCGGTGCCGATCGAGTTGCCACAGAGAGGCACTTGACCGGCGTTTGGACAATGGCGCTTCAAGAACGTCAGCGTGGCCTCGTTGGCCTCGGCAAGCGTGACGGCGGAGCTACGGACATCCGAGAGCAGACCGTTTGCCTCATGCATGTTGACGACGACCCTCTCCATCTGTGCTAACTCCGCGTCGGTGGCGTGCAGCACTACCGGCCCGAACTCCTCCACGATATTGAGGTCGTCGTCGGTAATGATCATCGCGATTTCGATGATGACGTGACGCTCAGGTTCTAGACCTGTCATCTCAAGGTCCATCCATGCCAACATGACAGTCAGGTTACCCGTTGTGTATGCTATCTGGGGTAGCAAACGTTTACATCAAGCAAGAAGGGGTGTATGGATCGAACGGTGTCGAACCATCCATGGGTGATTATTCCAACCTACAATGAGGCTGGCAACATCGTCGATCTTGTCGAGTCCGTGCGCCAAGCCGTACCTGCGGCCACCATCCTTGTGGTCGACGATAGCTCGCCTGACGGAACAGCGGATCTTGTTGACAAAGTGGCAACGTATGACCAGCTGGTCCGTGTGTTACGTCGTCCTGGCAAGGCTGGGTTGGGTGCTGCCTATCGGGCTGGATTTCGTGAGGCGCTTGCCAACGGCGCGAGCGCTGTGGTTGAAATCGACGCTGATTTTTCTCATGATCCAGCGGTGATTCCTTCGTTGCTGGAGGCGCTTGACAAGGGCGCGGGGTTGGCGATCGGATCCCGTTATGTGGCGGGTGGATCCTCAGATGGACTGGCGACCTCTCGATTGCTGATCTCTCGGATCGGTAACCTCTACGCGGCGATGATGTTGGGGCTTAAAGTTCGTGATGCCACGGCCGGCTTTCGTGCCTACGATGCGCAAGCGCTTGGAATGATCGACCTTGAGACCGTGCGTGCCGATGGCTATGGATTTCAAGTGGAGATGGCCCATCTCATCTCCAACCTGGGTTTTCGTGTTGTCGAGGTACCAATCACGTTCCATGATCGGCGAGAAGGAAGCTCTAAAATGTCCACGGATATCGTGGTTGAGGCGATGTTGCTGTGCACCGTGTGGGGGCTTGCGCGTCGTATCAGTTGGCTTCGGCGCGATGCTCGTCAAGACCGCTTGATCAACCGCCTGGAGAAGCTGGTGCACCCCAAACCATGACTGAGGTCGGAATCAAGCGGTTACATCCGCTTGCGCAAGTTCCTAAGCACCAACGAATTGGTGATGCCGGGGCGGATCTTGTTTTGGTTGAGCCGTTGCACCTTGCACCTGGCTCGCGAGGGCTCGGCTTGACTGGTCTGGCGCTCGAGCTTCCGCTCGAGACGATGGGCCTCGTCATGCCGAGGAGCGGTCTTGCACTCCGGCATGGCGTCACCGTCTTGAATGCTCCTGGTCTGATCGACGCAGGGTACCGAGGCGAGATCAAGGTACTACTGATCAACCTGGGGGAACATCAGGTTGAGCTTTCAACAGGGGAGCGCATCGCTCAACTCGTAATACTGGGGCGCTCGGAGGTCAAGTTCCTTGAACGAACAAGCTTGACCGAGACCGAGCGTGGATCGGGTGGATTCGGCCATACAGGCAATCACTGAAGCTGGTCGCCGTTGGAAGAGCGTCGGTTATACTGTAGGTCATAACGCGGACGTGGCTCAGTTGGTAGAGCATCACCTTGCCAAGGTGAGGGTCGCGGGTTCGAGTCCCGTCGTCCGCTCGAAGGGCTGTTTGCGAAACTCTCCTGATAATTCGCGGAATTGGGTGCCAATTGGTTGCGGTGTAATGCGTATCTCACTTCCGCATTCAGAGCGCGCGAGTCTGCAGTGTCATCGGCGTGTAGCAGTCTGGCAGTCAGAGGCGGGGGTGCTGGCAAGTTGGTTTTGCACTGTGATGTCTTCGGTCTTGGTGGTCGAACCGCGTTGCTTCGTCACTGTGACGTTCAACATCACGCGAGACCGGACCCTAGAGGGTGAGTCGGTGTTGGCCTTAGACGGCCGCCTGGGTGATGGTAACCTCGAACCCAAAGCCTCTCTAGAGCTAGCTAGTTTCCTGGCCTGGATAGCTGGGTCGCGACGACGATCGAAGTCGTCGGCCCCTGGGTCTACATAGAAGGTGTCATTGGTGAGTAGATGCCAAACGCAATCGAGCATCGAGTGTGCAACAGCCACAGCTGCCTTGCTGGGCCCCCTGCGTTTAAGCAATACGGGCATACTACTGGGTTAAGCAGTAGGTTCCCTTTGTGCGTGCGGCTGGTCGAGTTGCCTCCAGCAAGGTTCGTCTCAGCCATGGGGAACCATGACGTGTACCCGCTGGGCTTCGCTTACCAGCTGACTCGTAATCCCTTGGTCGTGGGTTTGAATCCCACCGGGCCCACCAGGTCAGGGCATGTTTTAATCCTGCGGACTTGCAGAAAACCCGACAAGTCCCCATAGTGGCTGTCATCGAAGCGAGTGCCCTTTTCAACACTTGGACCTTTGCAACGATGTGGCTCTCCACAAGCGTGGGGGCCCCTGATGGGCCTTTTGGATTATGAGCGCTGTCTCGTCTCCGCTCGACCCTCTCGCAATTCAGGTGGATCGTATTGGGTTCGCCACTCCAGTGCCATTGGATATCGCTAAGACGACGCATGAAGCCCGTGGCTCTTACAGAGTGACATAAGGGCTTGCTTTGGATCGGTAAACCTCGGAGTAAAGTTATTGTGCCCAAAGGTAACGCATTCTCCCTAACTGCCAAGTACGATTCCTTGAGTGCCAACTATTCCAGAGCCTCAAGGGTTGGGGCAATTTCTGGACATGTCCCTTTCTGGGTTATAGCGATACCGATCGCTTCGACAGAGAGGACACCCGAGTGAGGTCCATCAGATGACCCATTCGCAAAGAGCACAGCGCCCACCAGAATCAGCACAAGAAGGATTGCGATTAAGACTTGTGGTTGTAGAAGTCGCTTCGTGTTCATCGATCGTCCTCACCTATCCCTTGACAATCCCTAGTGCCAACTGGCCGCAGGTATCTGATCTCTAGTCGAGTCCTGTCCATAGGCGTCGTCACGATGCATCTGCTATACCCGCGCCCTCCGATTACGAGAGGTAGCGATGCGACTCCCCATCCTTGTCATCCCAGCCCCACGATTCCTTCTCGAATGCGCGTCGCCGGAAGGTATGCATTTGCCCGAGTGTCGTGTTGTCTGGTCCATGTTCCATCGCATCACGGATGTACCGGTGGGCGCGCTCCATGAGACGTCGATCACCGTGGGCGAGCGTAGCGAGTTCCTGGCGGGATCCTCGATGCCGTCGAGATCGCTCATCAAAGGCTCCGGTCAGCGTGCGAGCCAAGCACCCACGCGCCCACTAGCGTGGATACCCACGCGCATCATCGACCACGTGGACCCCGAACGCTGGAGTTGGTTCAAGGACCCCGTGGGTTGCGAGATCTCCTCGATCTTGGCGAAGTGCTCAAGTTCGACAGCGTTGATCAGGAGGCGGTTGATCGCATCGTGGGCGACAACCACACCAACAGCTTTTGCCTGATCCGCAACGAGCTCGAGGGCTTTGCGGGCTCGGATCCCCGCGGCGGTGTGCAACTCGACGCCTGGCGCATTGTCGATGGTTTGGAACTGTGCCTCGACCTCGTTAAGCGTGTAGCCTGCCCAGTCGCCGTGATCACGAGCGATAAAGGCCTCGTCAGTTCTGACGTTTAGGCCACACGCGAAGGCGATCGCCTGCGCGGTTGCAACGGCTCGGAGGAGCGGGCTTAAGACGATGAGATCGGGGTGCAACGGCGCCAGCGCTCTGGCGGGCAAGCGTGCCTCTTGTTAGGCCACGGGATCAAGTGGGGGATCGAGGTGACCACGTAGGACGCCAGTCGCGTTGAGCTCAGTTTGTCCGTGCCGAACGAGGTAGATGTTGACCTCGTATGCGCTGTGATGGTCCACGGATTCGATGATAACTACCTCTTCAAGGTGTTATTTTACTGTTGTAGGAGTCATCACGCTGTGGAAAGCTGTAAGCGAGCTCCATCGCCCTCAATCAGTCTATCGATCCAGTTAAGAGACTGAAACGTACGTACTTGGCTGGGCGCTGATGGCCATACAGGGCGAGTCGAGACTTATACACAGGCGTCATTCTCCAGGCAAAAAGGGAAGCGCGCAAATTGCTGGCCGATTGCCACCTGAACACAGGCGTCCGGCTAGCGCCCAACAGAATCTCGAGGGCGATGAGTGCCAGTTCTCCCGGGCCTGGCGAGAGTGCTCCCGCCTTCAGGCGGGAGGTGAATCGCCCATCCGGTATCCGTAGACTCACGATGGCCTCCGTTGGCTCTCGACATACTCACGGATGACACTCCCCGGCGCACCACCAGCAGTACCGACATAGTAGGAGCGCGACCAGCAGTGGTTCTCCCACAGGTAGTTCTTGACCTGTCCCGGATGCCTCTGGCGCAACATCCGGTAAGACACACCCTTTGAGCGAGTTCACCAACCTAGAGAGCTGCACAGTCGGCGGAAATTCAATAAGTAGATGGACGTGATCGTCTTCACCGTTGAACTTTACCAGGGTGAGCCCAAAGTCTTCACACGTTTCACGCATGGTCTGCTCGCAGGTAATGAGCATGGGTCGGTGAACACCCCACGGCGGTATTGAGTAACAAACACCAAATGAGCATGACAAGCCTGCCATGACGGATATCTGGATCAAGTCACATGACACCAGTACTACTGTGCTCTACTGGTATAGAGTGCAGCAAGACCCGAACAGCCCTACCGAGCAGAGTAGAAAAGCCAAGGCGGCTAAGCTCGCAAGGTGCAAGGCCGCCCATCCGTCGGTTCAGCGTGCATGGCGGTATCACATTGACCCAACTATCGAACAGGCCTCTGGGCTTAAGAGGATGACTGATCTCGACCGGGCGCTGTGGAACATGATCCACGAGTGGTGGTTGATATCCAATCGTCCACTGCGTCGGGTGAAGAAAGCCGATCTGGATGAAGCGGTGTCTCAAGCTCGCAAGGACATTCCTTGGTTGGCAGCGTTGCCCTCTCAAGCCTGCCAATCGGTCGCCAGGAGATACTGGCAGGCTTGAGAGCGGTGTTGGTCCGGTGTCAGTGGTGCGCCTCAATTCCACAAACTCTCGAAGAGTCGCCCATCGTTCGATATCCCCAGGCCCGAGACCTGAACATCACCAGGGTCTCCAAAAAGTTCGCCACCGTCCAGATCCCCAAGGTGGGGGCGGTAAAGATCCGGTACCATCGCCCGATTCTGGTCGGAACCAGAGTCACTGGTGCTCGCGTCATCAACGACTACGGTCGCCGGACACTGGCGCTGCGGATGGAACTCCCGAAGCCTGCTCTGCGATCCTCGGTGGAGTCCAGGCCGGTCGTCGGGTTCGACCGGGGCGTGGCCATCTTACTGGCTGGATCAGATGGCACCGAATTCACCCACTCTGACTGGCTGACTCCCGGCGAGAAACGCCATCTCAGGTACCTCGAACGCAAGAGTGCCCGACAACGTCATGCTAGGTGGGACCGCTCCGGTGGGCGAGGCAAGGGCAAGATCGGCAAACGAGCGCAAGACCTACGACGCTATCGCTGCAATTCGAGCCAAGGCCGCCCGTCGTCGCAAGGACTGGCACCACACAACTTCCCGCG
>JALCZJ010000025.1 GCA_022690815.1 Ferrimicrobium sp. | reverse complement strand
GCCGATAGCAAAGCAGGACTCGATGTGGCAAACACAGGTATCCACGGCATCAAAGGAGGCTGGTCTATTAGATGAACGTTGATGCCCGCTGGGTATCGACCCTTGGCGTAGTCGCGCAAGCTCTTGCATGGATCTAGTAGTCCCCACAGGCTAATCTGGCGCAGATGAGTGACAACGACGCGCTTTGCATCGCTCGTATCCCCGATCACCAAGCACCGCTCGTCATACTTGCCCTTCTTGCGTGACAATGTGGCCAGACCTACCGTGCGCTTCACACTATCGGCCATAGTGGACGAGGATCAGACATCGAAGGTTCAGACATCGAATCATGGGCGTACCCCCGTTGTGGTGTGCATAGGAGGATCAATACGTCCTTTTGTTTCCCATCGGTGTAGTGTCACTGAGTGGACTCTAAGCTCCTGTGCCACAACCCAATAGGTACTGACCTTGCTCTAGCGACATGATGGCAAACTATGTTCAAGAGTGATCAACGTAGCCGTATCAGTAGCGTGCCCCTGAAACCCAATCTTGCGTAAACCAGTTCTGTGTGTCGCACACCCATCCCAGCGCCCATTCCCAAAGAACACCCAATCTCAAAGGTGCATGTGGTGGACGCAAAGGTGCATGTGGTGGAATCTGTCAACTCCACAGGGTCCAGCCCTAGCTCAAGCGTCCTGGCTCGTGCCGTGAACCTCTTAGTTGACCCCCTCAGGAACAGTGAAGGAACCAGTCTTGACAAAACCAGTCGAGCCCAGACGCCACAGCGTGATGACGTTAGCATTTGGATTTGCGCTAATCACCAAGGGGTGACCACCCAGTGAAAGCCCTAGTCCCTGTGCTTGCTTGGGGCCCGCGACATCGCTGGCAACCGCGCCGGTCGGCGAAAACGCAATCAGCTGGCTTTTACCGCCGGCAAGCGGCACCAACACCCACACACCATTGCCCGAAGCTGCGACCGACGGAGCAGAGATCGGGCGGCCATCCAACAGAGCTGTGGCACTCGACCCCAGGGACCCGACGAGCTCTACCCGATCCTTATCGGTGCCATTTGACGCGAGCACCGCGGCGGCCACCGGTTTCGCAACGCTAGAGCCGGGGAGATCGACCAGCTGAGAGAGGCCAACAAATGACGACCCCTTTGGTGGCGTACGCACCACGAAGGTTCCCGCAAGCGGTAGCGCGAACTCCACCCGAGATGCATTCGCACAGCTAGCAAGGAGGGTCGGACTGGAGGCGGGACCAACCAGGCTCTCGTACACCGGGTTCAGGCAATTGGCCTGCGAACCAAGGTGGTTGAGGGTCGCGCTCGTCGCCAGCAGATCGCCAATCGTCCCAGAGCTCGATATCTGCACCAGCTCTTGATGCCTCGCACCGTGGGCTTTGGATCCGACGATCGCGACCGCTTGGGTCGAATTCATGGGTAACACCGACCCGGGGTATGGCGCGACCGCCGTGGTGAGCTCGGCTGCTTTCCAAGAGCCGATGGGCCCGACGTAAATGGGGCTCACGTAGAGTTCAAGCTGTGCTATGACCGCCGCCCACGCGGTCGATCCCCCCGGGGTCAACGCCAGACTGACGCCGCCACGAGTCGATACCCCTTCGGGGGTCATGAGACGCAGCACACCGTTCTTGGCCTCGAGCACCTGCCCGTGTTGATACGACTGTGCCTCGGCAAAGAGATCACCGCTGTTGGTTTCGAGCACCGTGGCATAGTTCGGCGCGAGTGGGCGAACCTGTGCCGTCTTGGCTCCGGTTGTCGCCGTCGACCCACAGGCTGCGAGCATCAAGGAGCCGAGCCCCAAGCAGAGGCCACCGACCCTAACGGGATGTTTCATGAACGACTGTCACCTCGCATCGTTCGAACCTCGCGTGTGACACCAACACCAGGCATCAACCACCCCCCAATCACCTGCCCCTGATTTCGAGCCCAATGCTGGAGCTCCAACCGCTTACCCGACGGACGTCGCGTCGGCGACCAAACCAGAAGGTGTGTCAATGCTGTACACCCTTGACCAGGGAGTCCACCAAAGAGGCAAAACTCGATTGTACAGCACTCGTCTCTGACGGGTCAGCCGGTATCATCCACCGCTCGACACCGGCAGGATTAACGATGTAGACCAGATCGGGGTGCACGACCATCACGCCATTTTGCGGCACCGACAGCCCCACTCCGTAGTTTTGCCACACCGCCGCAAGGCTCTTGAGGGAGGGACTGGTCAAGAAGTACCAGTTTGGCAGCGTCGACATCCCCTCCCGATCGGTGAAGATGCGCACCGCGCTCACACTATGAAAGATCGGGTTGGCCGCGATCGCGATGACGTCCGTGTTGGCTCGCTGTGCCGGAGAGAGCTGCTCATCCGCTTCCCGCAACTCAGATGCGATCAGTGGACAGGTGTCAGTACAGACTGGATCGAGGAACGTCACGATCAGCGTCTTGCCCTTGAACGTCGATGACGATACCGTGTTCCCGGACTGATCGAGCAGTGTAAATCCAGCAGCTGGGTGATCGATCTGAAACGGTGCACCCGAGGAGGCGAGCGCCGACTCAATCGAATAGCTGGTGTTCACCGTGGCAAACCCAAGTGGCACCACGCCAACAAGACCAAGCACTACCACCCAGATACCAAAAAGTCGACCCGCTTGGCTCAGCGTCTCGGGCCAGAACCCAGCCGGCTGGGTTGCAAACGCCTCCGAGTAGGAGAGCCCCATCACGGCAGCAATGACGAGGAGCAGTTCGGGCAACATCGAGTTCGGGTCGGTGCCAACGCCACCGAGAACTCCGAAATCCTGAAGAAACCACCACACAAGCACCGAGAAGAGTGCAAACACCGGGAGGGTGATCCGCAGGCCCTTGCGAAGGACGAAGGAGGCACCGACGATCACGAGGACAGCAACCGTGATGCCGTTGACGATCGCGCCACCGTTGGCGCCAAGCAGATGATAAAAGCCCCGCAGACTGGCGGCGATGATGCCCGGTTGAGAGACCTTGGCCATTGACGCGACCATCTGAGGAATCTGAAAACTCCAAAACCCTCGTCCAGGCAGCGCCTCCTGGATGCCGAAGGCGATCAACATCACACCAACAGCCATGAGAATCCACCGGGGCAACTTGTCCCGCTGCCACCAGGCATACGGGGCCAACAATACGAGCGCCGCTACAACGTAGAAGAGAACACCACCAGGAGCACCAAAGAGCCAGGAGCCACCATGGCCAAAGGTTTGACCCATTGCCTCACCGAACACCCAGACAAACAGGCCCCAACCGGCTGCAAGAAGGTAACCCAGCTTGGAGAACCATCCCTCACGACCAAGGATCAACCACAGTCCAATCGCGATCTGAACCCAGATCACCCCCGAGGCTGACCAGATCGGATGGCGAAACCACGCACTCGTCCCCCACTGCATCAACTCAACGAGCCAGTGCGGCTGTCCGGTCTCTGCGGGTTGAATTACCTGCGAGATCATCGACGTCGGCATCGAACTCTGCAACTGCAGCAACCCATCGAGGATCCATAATGCACCAAAGCCGTAGCGAAGCACCGCACGTGCTCGAGGCTCCATGATCCGCGTTGCCACCCCAGCCTCGTCACCGCCGCGCACCGCCAAGGCGGGGGTACCTCGAAACGCCGTACCATAGAGGAGGAAGCGCGCAGCGATCAGTACAAACGCGACCACTGCCAAGATCAGCGCTTCGATCGCAACCCGATGATAAAACGGAGCTGCAAGTCCAAAAGAACTAAGACTCGGACTCCCCATTCCAGGCATGTATCATCTCCTTCACACTGACACGCATCGGCCGTTGATCATCGACCACCGATCGATCGAATCCAACCCAGTCTACCGGTTGGGGCAGCGCTAGCGTGAAACTCAAAGGACAAAGGCCTGGTATCGGTATACCGAAAACCTTCAGCTAGCTTAAAGCTGCAGCGGATCAAAGACCAGCCGACAGCTCCTGCTATCGGTTGGCCATCGTCCCTTGCCAAGGCGTTCATGCAGCTCAACACTGCTCGAACCGACGACGAGATAGCTGGTTTCGCCCTCAGCGATCACCTCTAGACCAGCGAGAATCTCCGGTGCCTGTGCATACAGATACTTCGCCGCATCGACCCCGGTGATCCGAGCGATGGCCTTCGCAGGAGGAAGACCTAGGCGCTGGCGCGACGCCAACTCGCTGCCATAGAGCGGCCGCAGATTGCGAGACTCAAGGCCGGTGAGGAGACCCTCGATGCTTCCATCACTACAGACCAGTACGCGAGTGGCGATCGAGGCAGCACGGTTGCAATAATACAGTGTCAACGGCACCCCCTCCAACGATGAGGCGCCCCAGAACTGCTCTAGATTGACCAGAGCGACGACATCGCAGCCATCGAGCCGATCGAGCAACCCGTAGCCACCAACGACATAGCGGGACTCAGCGGCTGGCATTTGTTCTCCGGTGACGAGTTCGACCTGCTCTTGGGTAGCACCCGCCACCAGTGCGCGAACCCGCTCGGCCGAGAGTGCCGCCGTCGTGACTTTACGACTCGAACATACCAGACAACGCAAAGGCATGCGAGTCGAACAGCTCGCACACGACATCGCCGCGACCACCAATCCGCGATGGATCAAACTAAGGCGTTGGCTGAGCCCTGCACGCTCGATGTCGAGATTGTGTGGAACGAGCGAACCATGACAGGTTGGGCAACGCTGCAACGCATGGCAGCTTTGACAACGGAGCCAACCACTCCAACCGGTGCTTGGGACGATAATGGCAAGACGAATCAGCCGTCCATCCCCAACCCCTCGACTTCGATCCAAAATCGCACCGACCACCCCTCTGGTCGGGTCCACCTCGGCGAGCCGAATCACGCCAAACTGCGGCCACCGCTTGGCCTCAAGGGCGAAGGGCTCCCGGTACACGCGGGCCTGCTCAGCTACCGCCAGCGGTGGTGCTGCCGTGATCACCGTCACGGCGGTTCCCTCGAGGCCAGCTCGAAGGCGGGCGAGTTCGAGGCCGTCACCGACCGGCATTGCCTGCTCACGCATACTCGGGTCGATAGGGTCTAACACGACGACAAAGTCGATGTTCTCGATCGGGGTGAAGGCGCCATAGCGGCCCGCCACCACCACATCGATCGCACCCGAGGCGATCTCAACCCAGTCACCGTCGCCATCGCCAGCCGTCAACCCCTCGGCCTTGAGCGCTTCTAGCATGCGAGCACGCTGGCGAAGGGTGGCACAGACGATAATTCCACGCCCTCCTTTGCGCTGTCGCAGAAAGACCAGCGCCATCTCGATCGAGCTCGCCCCGAGTGAGTGCCAGATGAGATCCATGGGAGCAAGTTCCGGCGTCATCGGGACGGCCTGCGCCGTCTCGTCTGGCCTACGATGGGGCTCCTCGTCGGCTTGCCCTGTGGGCTTGGCTACCAACTGAGCGTGTGATCGAGGACCCTGTGATGCATGCTTGCGCACACCAACCCCCCGCTCAACCGCCTCGGGATCGGGGGGCACTATGGCCGTGACCTCGCTGCCAACCTGGGGTACTCGCAACGCCTGGATCCCGGCGGTCACTGACGGGTCGTCCGCTTCGCGCGATTGTTGATTTGCGGCATGCGCCGTTGGCGCAGAGACCGCGAGCTGAGTGGTGCGCGAAGACTCAGTGGCGGTATCGAACCGAGACCCTTGCGCAGCCCTCACCTTGGCCGCATCGCGCACCCGAGGGCTACGCAGCTTACGCAAGAAATAGACCGGCGAGCACACGTACCATCGCGCGCTCGCCAATGCGAGTTGCACCAGGCGCTCATTCACACCCGGTCGCCGAAGGCGCAGCACCTCTTTGAGCTCAACAGGCTCGTCATCATCGAGCGAGGAAATCGCGACGACCCAGGCAGCGATCTGCCGCGTCTGGAGTTCGACGATGACCTCGTCACCGAGCGTCGGAGCGCCGAGCTTGTCGGGCCACCGATACCGATAGGGACCAGGTCGTCCGACGATCTCGACAATTACATCGACTGCGCTAGAGGCCAAGCTCCGCCTTGAAGGGTTCGAGCCGCGAGGTTTCTTCCCAAGTGAAGCCAACCCCACTGCGTCCAAAGTGCCCGTAGGCCGCCGTTCGCCGATAGATCGGCCGTCGCAAATCCAACGCCTCAATGATGGCCGCTGGGCGCAGGTCGAAAATCGTACGGATCGCCGCTTCGATCTTGGCTGGATCGACGACCTCGGTACCGAAGGTGTCGACCATGATGGACACCGGATGAGCCACTCCAATGGCGTAGGCGATCTGCACTTCGCACCGTTTAGCAGCTCCCGAGGCCACGACATGCTTGGCCACCCAACGCGCGGCATAGGCCGCTGAGCGATCCACTTTCGAGGGATCTTTACCTGAGAATGCTCCCCCACCATGGCGCGCCGAGCCACCGTAGGTGTCGACGATGATCTTGCGACCGGTGAGGCCGGTATCGGCGTGTGGCCCACCGATCTCGAACCGACCAGTGGGATTGGTCAAGACCTGCATACCTTCAATGTCGATGGAACGCGGCAGCATCGGTTCAATCACGATCGACGTGAGATCGGGTTTAAGCAGTGTCTCGAGGTCGATCCCTGCCTGATGTTGGGTGGAGATCAGCACCTTGTCGATCCGAACCGGACGATAGCCCTCGTACTCAACGGTGACTTGGGTCTTGCCGTCAGGTCGAAGGTATGGGAGGAGCCCAGCCCGGCGCACCTCGGTCAAACGCTGCGCCAGACGATGTGCGATCCAGATCGGCAACGGTATGAGGTCAGCCGTCTCGTCACAGGCAAAGCCAAACATCATCCCTTGATCGCCGGCACCCAGTGCCGAGAGTGGGTCACCTTGGCCAGCCCGTCGTTCGAACGCCGTCAAAACCCCGTTGGCAATATCGCGCGACTGCTCATCGAGAGAGACGATGACGCCGCAGGTGTTGCCGTCAAAGCCATAGGTTTCATTGTCGTATCCAATGTCACAGATCGTCCGACGGACGATCTTTGGGATATCGACATAGCCTTCGGTGGTAATCTCACCTGCGACCACCACGAGCCCCGTGGTCAACAGCGTCTCACAGGCCACCCGTGACTCGGGGTCCTGGGCCAGGATCTCATCCAAGATGGAGTCAGAGATCTGGTCAGCCATCTTATCGGGGTGTCCCTCGGTCACCGATTCAGAGGTAAAGAGGTAAGGACGCATGCATCTCCCAACAGGTAAGGCCACAAGGCTCGTTCTTCTTGGGCTCAGTCTAGACCTTGGCCAAGACGGCGATCGCTGCCAAGATGGCACTGGCGACCTCAGCCTTGGCGGCGAGCGGGACCCAGGATGCACGACCCGTGCGATCCAGTAGATACACCGCGTTATCTGGTGAACCAAACGCGGTGCCGGGAGCTGCGACGTTGTTACCAACCATCAGATCCACCCCCTTGCTCGCCAATTTCGACGCAACGCTGGCCTCAAGGTTCTCTACTTCAGCCGCGAACCCGACGATGATTTGGTCCTCGCTACGATGGCGTACCAGTTCGACCAACACATCCGGGTTGGCAACCAACGAAAGCTCAAGGCGCTCCTTGCCGGCACGTTTGACCTTGCCGGCAAAAGGTTCTCGCACGCGAAAGTCCGCGACCGCTGCGCTCATAATCAACACATCGGCATCGTGCTGGGCCTCGAGCATGGCCTCGAGCATCTCAACGGCGGTCTCGACACGGACGATCTCGATCAGGTCAGGGGGAAACGGCGGGTCTACCGTGGCAACACAGCGCACCGTTGCTCCTGCAATGGCAGCCACCTGGGCGAGAGCGAATCCCTGGCGACCACTGGAACGGTTGCCAATGTAGCGCACGGCATCGATTGGCTCGCGCGTTCCACCAGCCGAGACGGTAATCGACAGGCCGACAAGTGATCGTGGGGTCTCACTGAGCCAATACCTCACCGCCTCGACGATCCAAAGAGGATCTACCAGCCGTCCAACACCAACATCACCGCCAGCGAGTCGCCCGTTCGTCGGGCCCATGACATGTACACCGTCACCGATGAGCGTGGTCACGTTGCGTTGCGTCGCCGGCGCCTCCCACATGGCCGAATGCATTGCAGGCGCGACGATCACCGGTCCGTCAAAGGCCAACAGCGAGGTGGTAGCGAGGTCGTCAGCCTGACCATGAGCCATCTTGGCCAAAAAGTCAGCGGTGGCGGGAACGACAACGAACAGATCGGCCCACTCGGCCAATTCAGTATGTGGTGAAGGGGAGGTGCCAAACAGGCCACGCGAGGGATTCGTGTGCCCAACGGAGGCCAGCGACTGTGGGCCAAGAAAGTTTTCGGCTGCCTCAGTCATGACAGTGGCAACCTCGTAGCCCCGCTCAAGTAGTTCTCTGACAACCTCGAGAGATTTAAAGGCCGCTACTCCGCCGGTGACGACAACGACGACGTGCTCAGCCACGACCCAAAGCCCTACTCCGGCTCGTCGTCGGTGACCACTTCGGCAAGCTCCTCATGAAACTCCGGAACGATCTTGCCAGCAGCGATCTCATCGAAGGCCAACGACAAAGACTTGGCCGCATCGGACTCCAGCTGAGGAGGAATCAGCGTACCCAAGCCATCGCCAAGACGACTACGGTACTCGTTGATCTGGCGTGCGCGCTTTGCGGCCAGCGACACGAGGGTGAACTTCGATCCCGTATCCTCAAGGAGCACCTCGATTGGCGGCATCAACATCGACCTCGTTCGTTCCATTTCCCACTCCTCACGGCTTACGTGCTCAACAGCTTAAACAACCTGGTTGCCCAATTGTGCTAGTTGCACCCACTGATGGGCAAAAATCCGGTCACATCACAACGACTGCCCCCGTGTCGAACGACCCATCATCCAGGGAGCCACCGTATTCTCAGTCCACTCAACGCCGAATCAGCCCTGAAAAATCGAGCGAGCATGAATCGAACGACTATGAATCGACGAGCTAACACGTTCATGGCAAGCAGCACCCATCGACGCGAGCCGCTTCTGGGGCCCCTTGACTCAAGTATCGGCAACGACGCCGGGCACAAGGTGGCCCAATCCGAAGCGTTGTTACCCACATCGAGCAGCGTTGCACTAGCGACAACGCACCCTCGTCAAGAGCCATCAACACCAGCGTTGCAGGGAGCCCATCAGAGGTGAGTAATCGAGCCGGATTCTCGTCAACCACTCGCCAGCATGGGTTTGACGGGTTGAACGAAAGAACACCGTCGCCTATCTTGTGGATCTTTCCTGCAGCCAGGCCTCGATCAGGTGAACGACCTCGTCGACGGCGCTCCCAAGATCATCGTTGACCACGACGTGATCGGCGATGCTTCTCGCAAGCGCCATCTCCTCGTCCGCGATCTTCACCCGGCGTTCGATATGTTCAGGGGAATCGCCACGACCACCCATGCGGTCGCGTAGCGCAGCAAGTGAAGGGGGCTCCAGCCCGATAATCAGCGACGAGGGCTCCAATCTCCTAACCGTTCGCGCTCCCTTGGCGTCGATCTCCAACAGCACCGCACTATGCCCCCCATTGGGGCCCGCTCCCGCATTGGGACGCGGTGTGCCGTAGAGATTGTGGCCAAACTCCTCCCACTCAAGAAAAAAGCCAACGTCGACGGCCGCGAGAAACCGCTTACGACTCACGAAAACATAGGCATCCTCCGACTCACCGGGGCGGATTTTGCGCGTCGTCCAAGATATGGAAAGCGCCAATGAAGGAATCCGGCGGACTACCTCAGTGGCGATCGTCCCTTTGCCAACCCCGCCGGGGCCGCAGAGGACGACGATCAGTGGCGCTCGGTCTCTTCGAGCAAGCGCTTGCGTTGTACCGCGCCTAGGCCCTGAACACGGCGAGTCTCGGCGATACCGATATCCTCCATAATCCGGCGGGCCTTGATCTTCCCAATTCCCGGGAGCGACTCGATAACCGAAAGGACCTTCATCCTCCCGATGATCTCATCCTTCTCAGCTTGCGCAAGTAGCTCAGAAAGCGGCATACTACCAGTCTTGAGGCGCTCCTTCACCTCGGCACGGGCCCTCCTTGCCTCTGCACCCTTAGCAAGTGCAGCGGCCCTCTGTTCTGGCGTCAATTGTGGTGGCAATGGCATAAGCGCAAATTAGCAGATACCGAAGGCCAACAGGACCGTTTTGACAAGAAAACAGTAAAAACCCACCAGATTCTTAGCCAGCGAGCCCTGTCACCAGGGTCATCGCTGCCGCAACCGGATCAGCCGCCTCGGTCACCATCCTCCCAATGACCAGATAGTCGGCGCCGCCAGCGAGCGCCTCACTGGCCGTCGCCACCCGACGCTGATCATCTACTGACCCATCGGCTGTCCGAATCCCTGGCACCACCGAGATCATTGCCGGGGCAAGCGTCCGCGTCGTCGCGAGATCGTGAGCACTCGCAACATAGCCTTGCGCACCCCCAGCGAGCGCAATGGAGATCCGGGTCCCTAGGAGTTCGGGGTCGGCGCTGGCCTCCGAGGTCAACACGGTGACCGCTAAGGCCACGGGCATCTCCTCCCCTGCCAAAGAGGCCCCCTCCATCAACCCCTCAACGCCGCGGAGGACCATCTCGACACCCCCAACTGCGTGCATGGTAACAAACGCCGGGCCAAGCGATCCTAGTACGCGAGACGCTCGACCAACTGTCGTCGGTATATCATGAAGCTTGACGTCGATAAATACCCGAAATCCTGCCTCACGCAACCCAAATACGACGGAAGGACCAGCTGCCGAGAACAGCTCAAGCCCCACCTTGACGATGCCAAAATACTCGCGCAAGCCAGTTGCCAAACGCATGGCGGCGACCGTATCGTCACGATCGAGTGCCAGAATCAATCGTTCCCTCATCGCCCACTCTCCTTTACTATGATTCATGGATAACTTCTCCTGGGCCTCGGCCGATCACAAACTCATCCCGCAAAGCCCGAGTCAACGAGTTCACCCAATGACGCCATCCCTGAGATCTGGACCCGGGCTCTGAGCTGGTCGATGATGAGTTGTGATCGTCGTGGATCGACAAAGTTGGCGGTACCGACCTGGATGGCATTGGCGCCGGCTCTCAGCATGCGAAGGACTCCACCGGCGCTCGCAATACCACCAACACCCACGATCGGAATGGCCCCAAACTTCTGGCGCAATTCGCCGACGATTCGCAGGGCAATACCATGAATCTGAGGACCTGAAAGTCCACCACCTCGTGGTGTCCCAAGTGCTGGGCCACGCTCATCAAACCACTGACCAAAGACGGTGTTGATGGCAACGAGTCCATCGGCTCCGGCCTCGATGGCCGCACCGGCGACCTCCAAATACCGATCAGTGTTCGGGGAGAGTTTCACATACAGTGGTCGATCCATGACCGCTCGACAGCCCGCAACGATCGCAGCCGTGCTCACCGGATCATGAGCAAACAGCCGATCACCAGCCTCAGTATTTGGGCACGAGACGTTGAGCTCGATCAGTGCCACCTCGGGTGCCCCGTGAGCCAGTAGGGTGGCCGCCTCGATGTAGTCATCGATGGTTCGACCCCAGATACTGACACCGAAGACGGCACCAGATTGCAGCAGCGGCCGATAGTGGGTGCCAAGCCAAGCCTCAATACCCGGGCCAGGCAAACCAACCGAGTTCAACATCCCCCCAACGAGCGGCGCCAGTCGCGGCGCAGGGTTCCCAGCATGGGCGAAGACGGCGAGCGATTTGGTCATGTGGGCCCCAAGAAGCGTAAGGTCGATGACGTTGGCAAACTCGACACCGTAGCCAGCGGTACCGGACGCCGTCATCACCGGATTTTGGAGCCGGAGCTGGCCAAGCCTGACCGACAGATCCACGCCTCGGCTCACCGATGGTAATCCTGAATGGGCGTCACCTGATAGCCAGTGTTGCGCAAAGCGCCGATCCCACCAGCCACCGCCAGCGCTGCGGCCATCGTCGTGATGCAGGGAACCCGTAACCGTTGTGCTGCAGCTCGGATTCGACGGCCATCGACGCGGGGGCCTGAGCCCTCAGGTGTGTTGATCACCAATGACACCTGGCGTGAGTTCAAGAGCCATACCGCATCGACAAGTCCGTCTCGCGCCGTGCCCACGTCGGTCACTCGCTCCTCATGGACCTTGTCTACCAGGAGCTCGATCGCAACGCCATTGCTTCGCAGGAAACCCGCGGTGCCATAGGTCGCTGCCAGGGTGAACCCAAGGCTCACCAGTTCACGGGCCAGGACGAGCCCGGTTGCCTTGTCGCGATTGGCCAGCGAAAGAAAGATCATACCGCCATCGGGCAACACCGTGCCGGCAGCGAGTTGTGACTTGGCAAAGGCCAGTTCAAAGGAGGCGTCGATGCCCATCACCTCACCGGTAGAGCGCATCTCAGGCCCCAGCAACGAGTCAGCGGCCGGAAACCGATGAAATGGCAAGACAGCTTCCTTGACCGAATAGTGTGAGCCACGCCGAATCGTGACGATACCGGCTGCGCGCAGGTCCCCAAGGGTCT
This sequence comes from Ferrimicrobium sp., assembly GCA_022690815.1. Lineage (NCBI taxonomy): Bacteria > Bacillati > Actinomycetota > Acidimicrobiia > Acidimicrobiales > Acidimicrobiaceae > Ferrimicrobium > Ferrimicrobium sp. The sequence continues at coordinate 25,135 of JALCZJ010000025.1, read as the reverse complement.
CACCGACCATCACCCGTGCCGCGATCTTAGCGAGTGGGATGCCGGTCGCTTTAGCCACAAACGGTACTGTCCGTGATGCCCTCGGGTTTGCCTCGATCACGTACACCGTCTCGTCTTGTACCCCAAACTGCATGTTGATGAGCCCCACCACACCGAGCTCGTTGGCGACCGCCGTGATGATGGCCTCGATGTTAGCAATCACCTTAGGTGAGAGGGTGACTGGGGGTAACACGCATGCCGAATCGCCAGAGTGCACTCCGGCCTCCTCGACGTGTTCCATAACCCCTCCGATGAGCACCTCACCGGTCGCATCCCGAACGGCATCCACATCGACCTCGATGGCACCTTCGAGGAATCGGTCGATCAACACCGGGCGCGACTGCGACATCTGCCCCTCGTCGCTCAGTGAGGCGAGGCGCAAGAAGCTATGGGTAAGATCCTCCTCGTTGGCCACGATCTCCATGGCACGGCCACCCAGCACGTAGGAGGGCCGGATCAGCACGGGGTACCCGACCTCTCGTGCCGCGCGCTTTGCCTCCTCGAGGCTTGTGACCGTAGTGCCTGGGGGCTGCAGAATACCAAGGGATTCGCAAAGCTCAGACCACAGATTGCGGTCCTCTGCACGATCGATCGCCGCCCCCGAGGTGCCAAGGATCAGGGATTCATCGAGATGGCGGGCCAGTTTTAGCGGGGTCTGTCCACCAAAGGCCACGAATACCCCGACAAGATTGGAGCGGCTGCGCTCGGCCTCGATCACGTCAAGCACATGTTCGAGCGCCAGCGGCTCCATGTAAAGCCGTGAGGAGGTGTCGTAATCGGTCGAGACCGTCTCTGGGTTAGAGTTCACCATGACCGTGCGATAACCAAGCTCGCGCAGGGCGAAACTCGCGTGCACACAGCAGTAATCGAACTCGATGCCCTGCCCGATCCGGTTCGGACCCGAACCAAGAATGATGACCGTCGGGGCGTCGAGTCCAACCACCTCCGTGGCCGCCTCACTCGAGGAGTAGAAGTACGGTGTGTGGGCCTCAAACTCCCCTGCGCAGGTGTCGACCGACTGGTAGGTACTCGCCACGCCCAAGTTGGCCCGCAGCTTGCGCACCTCGCTAAGGTCGACACCTAAGAGATAAGCCAGCTGCGCATCGCCAAAACCGGCCCGTCGAGCACGCATGAGTTCATCGCGTCCAAGCCGGCTCAGATCACCTGCCATGCCCTCAAGTAGGTGTCGCACCGAGAGCAGCTCCTCGATTTCAGCGAGAAACCAGGGATCGATCCGCGTCGTGGCATGCACCACATCGATCCCGATACCCCGGTAGAGGGCCTCACCAACCAAGAAGATACGATTCGGCGAGGCCACCGTGAGCTGTGCGAGCAACTCCTCGTCAGAGAGGGCACGCACCTCGCGCTCACTCTCGTCAGCGTTCAGGCCGTCCCGTGATCGCTCGATCGAGCGCAACGCCTTTTGTAATGCCTCGGCGAAGCTTCGCCCAATCGCCATCGCCTCACCGACCGACTGCATGGAGGTCGAGAGCACCTCCGGCACCCCTTCGAACTTTTCAAACACCCACCGTGGAACCTTGACCACCACGTAGTCGAGGGCGGGTTCAAAGCTGGCCGGCGTCACCTCGGTGATATCGTTGTTGATCTCATCCAAGGTATAGCCGAGCGCAAGTTTGGTAGCGATCTTGGCGATCGGGAAACCGGTGGCCTTCGACGCCAACGCGGAGGAGCGTGATACCCGTGGGTTCATCTCAACCACCACCATCCGCCCAGTCGCAGGGTCCACGGCGAACTGGACGTTAGAACCTCCGGTCTCGACGCCCACCCCTCGCAGAACGGCAAAAGACAACGAGCGCATCTCCTGGTATTGGAGATCGGTCAACGTCTGGATCGGTGCAACGGTGATGGAGTCACCGGTATGGACACCCATGGGATCCAAATTTTCGATCGAACAGACCACCACGCAATTATCGTTCCTATCGCGCATGACCTCGAGTTCGAACTCCTTCCAACCCGCGATCGACTCCTCGACGAGGACCTCGTTGACCGGAGACGCCCGCAACCCCTCCTCCATCATGGCCAGAAATTCATCTTGGGAATGAGCAATACCGGTTCCTGCGCCGCCAAGGATAAACGATGGCCGCAACATAACCGGGAACCCCAGCGTGCGCACGATCTTAGTCGCGTCCTCAATGGAACGAGCGATACCACCCTTGATGGTGGCGCCCCCATATCCCATGGTGATAAGCAGCTCCTTGAAGGCCTCGCGACTCTCCGCAATCTGAATCGCTTCGGGCTTGGCTCCAATCATCTGTACCCCATAACGCGCCAACACCCCGCTTGCGTCAAGCTCCATGGCCAAGTTGAGGGCGGTCTGGCCACCAAGGGTCGGCAGGAGCGCATCAGGCCGTTCCCGTTCGATGATCTTGGTCATCACCTCGAGTGTCAGGGGTTCGATATAGGTGGCATCGGCGAACTCCGGATCGGTCATGATCGTGGCTGGGTTGGAGTTTGCAAGGATCACTCGAAGGCCCTCTGCTCGCAAGACTCGACAGGCCTGCACCCCCGAATAGTCGAACTCACTCGCCTGTCCAATCACGATCGGGCCAGACCCAATTACAAGTACCGACGACAGAGTATCTGACCTAGGCACGATCAGCTCCTTTGAGCCCTATCAGCGAAGCGATTTCGCCGGCCATATAACCCCGTTCCTCTAGCGGCCCGGGTGCGGCCTCCGGGTGATACTGCACGCTCACGATTCTGATGTCTCGACTGCGCATCCCCTCGACGACACCATCGAAGAGGTTCCGATGGGTGACCTCAACGCCTCGGGCAACATCGGCGAGTGACTCCTCATCGACGGCGTAGTTGTGGTTCTGGGCGGTGATAGCCACTCGGTGATCGGCCAGGCGAGCCACGGGGTGGTTCGAACCATGGTGCCCAAACTTCAGCTTGTAGGTTCTCGCCCCCAGCGCCAAACCCAGCAGCTGATGTCCAAGGCAGATGCCAGCGATCGGAACATGCCCAAGGAACTCACGGATGGTCGCCACCTTGTCGCCGAGCGCATCCGGATCACCTGGCCCATTCGAAAGAAAGAGTGCCGAGGGCTCGAGTGCACGGATTTCAGCAGCGCTCACGCTCGCATTGACGACGACGATCTCCCAGGGACCACGAAGGCTGGCGAGCATCGCGCGTTTGACGCCATAGTCGATCACCACCAAACGAGGAGTTATCGCGTTCACCGCGTCCCCGTCAAGCGGCGCCAGCGAGTAACTCGTTGGGGTCGAGACCGCGTCGACCAGGTTCTTGCCGTCGGTACCTTGAGCATTGCGAACCTGTTCGTAGGCGGCATCAGGGTCCTGGATGGTGAGCATCCCCGGGATCGCACCGACATCGCGCAGATGGCGCACCAGTCGCCGGGCATCAAAGTTGACAAACAGCGGCACTTGGGCATCCTCAAGGGTCCTAACGAGTGAACGCTGGGCAGCGAAATTCGAGACGGTGGCGCTATAGCGTGGTGCCAGCACCGCTGAAACCCAAACCTTGGCGCTTTGAAAGTCCGAATCGGTGATACCGTAGTTGCCGAGCTGTGCGGTGGTGAAACACACCATCTGCCCGTAGTACGATGGGTCACTCACCACCTCCTGATAGCCGCTCATCGCGGTGTTGAACACTACCTCAGCCACCACCGATTGAGGCGCAGGTGCACCTCGCGTATGGACAAACTCACCGCTAAAACGGGTGCCGTCACGCAACACCAGCCAACCCGGCGACCTCCTCACGTCCTCTCGGTCACCGCCGAACGCGACCCCACCGGGCAACCCGGACCGCTGATGTCCTTCGGATGGGTGGCCACCAACCTCATCGGCGTCGCTTCGAACCCCGATGCCATCGACCTCGCCAGGGCCCGAAGCGGCGGACTCGCCAGTACCCGCTGCCAGTATTGGCGATAGAGTCATTGGCGCCCTCGGGAGAAAGGAGCCCATATCATCCACCCGAAAGTCAGAGGTCGACTCACTCGGTAGGGGCTGGCGCGACGCATCAGGCAACGACGACCCGCGCGATGGCATCTTGAGCGCAGCCACCCCGAGATACGGGAGATAGGCGTTGGCAAATGATCCATCGGCCCTAGTCGTAACGGAAGGAAATGGATCGAAACAACCGGCTTCAGACATCAAGAACCTCCCCATCAGCCACCAGCTGACTACCCCGGAGAAACACCTCATCAACCCGACCGATGAGCTCTTCACCCTGATAGGGGGTGTTCTTCGAGCGGTACCAGCGGCTCGGCACCTCACGCGGTCGTTGTTCGGGATCGAGAACCACCACATCGGCGACCGCACCAGCGCGCAAGCCAACCGAGCGACCAAGAACCGCCGCCGGACCAACGCTTAAAGCACCCAGAACCCGCGCAAGCGCTAACCAGGTCCTGGACCCAAGGTCTGGTTCGAGCGCCGCTTGATCAGCTGGCAGACTGCGACGCACCGCCATCCAGGCCGCCGACCACGCCTCAGCGAGGCCAAGCATGCCAAAGGCTGCATCCACATAGGAGCCAGCCTTGCGAGAATCTGGGTGTGGAGCATGGTCAGTGGCGATGCAATCGAAGGTTCCATCAACAACACCCTGGACGAGGGCCATCTGGGTGGCCGGAGATCGGAGTGGTGGGTTGACCTTAAACCTCGTATCCCCAGTCGTGACACGTCCCTCGGGTAGCAGTAGGTGGTGTGGCGTCACCTCTGCCGAGATCCGCAACCCCTCCCGCTTGGCTTGACGATAGAGGTTCAATGACTCGCGCGCCGTCACATGTTGGAGATGCAACTGCCCAGGAATGACCTTGAGCAGCTCGACATCACGTGCCACCATCGCCGACTCGGCCACCTCGGGAATCCCACCGACTCCGAGGACCTCGACAAAGGCACCGTCATTGATGACACCACCCGCAGCTAGGCGCGCATCCTCGCTGTGTTGTGCGATCACGACTCCGTACTCTGCCGACGCCACCAGCGCGTCGCGCATCACATCACTACGCTGTATCCCGGATCCATCATCGCTCATGATGAGGACCCCGGCATCAGCCAACGCCTCAACATCGACTAGCTGTGTGCCCTCACGATCCATGGTCACACTCGTCGCCTGGATCACCTCGACACCGAGACCGCGGAACCGATCATTGGCTTCGTGCCAACGGCTCAGCCGATCGATCGGAGGGACGGTATTGGCCATCGCAACCAAGACTCCAAAACCCCCTGCGAGCCCCGCGCGAGCAACGCTTTCGGGGTCATCGGCCTCATCGACACCGGGAAACCGAAGGTGGGTGTGTAGATCGACGAAGCTGGGTGCCACGACCTTGCCTTCACAGTCGATGACTCGATCCCCACGGTACTGCTCCACATCCTCGCCGATCGCGACGATGTGGCCATCTTCAACGACGAGATCGCCCCGAAGCAAACGCGTTCCAGTAAAGATCACCCCGCGGCTCAGAACAGTACGCAACCAGACTCCTTAGGCTCGATGGATCGTCACACCCTGAGGGGTGACTGCGACATACTCCGACAGTGCCGAAGGAAGGTTCTTGCCCACATAATCCGGGCAGATCGGGAGCTCACGATGCCCCCGATCGATAAGAACCGCAAGCTGAATCCGCTGGGGGCGATACGTCGAGAGTATCGCCTCAAGCGCCGCTCTGGCCGTGCGTCCACTTTGGATGACATCATCGACCAGGATGACCACGCCACCCTCGGCTGGAACACGCTGCCCAACGCCACCTGCATACACCACCGCCGTGCGCGGTCGGTCATCCCGAAATGATGCAATATTGATCTCTGAGAACGGAATTTCGATACCGGTGTACTCTACGAGGCGCTCCAACAGTCGTTGGCCAAGCCAAACACCACCAGAACGAATACCCACGACCGACAGTCCGGTCGCCGCATCACCTGTATCAACATGGAGCCGCTCGACAACCTCGTGAGCCATGCGGGCGATCGCCCGATTGATCTCACCATCATCGAAGACTACGGAACTACGCGCCATCTCACTCCCTCCGTCTGAGCCTCACTGGACTCAGTTAACGGTCGCTACGATCCTAGCAGCAGACGAACCTCAGTTCGCACCAGCCAACAGATCCCCCCCATCACGACCGACTCACAATCGACCCGGCACCGTACCTCGACATCAGGGCGAGGCAAGACGCTGACCGTCAACAACCCAATCCGCATCCAGGAGGATCGACATCGCCACGGCATCACCGAGCTATCGAACAACGCGAGAAGGTGGGACCCGTCGGCCCAGCACGCGGGGCATCCCACCCCTTGTCGGAGCATCGTCTGTTCGATTGGCCCAGCGAATCCCATCCCAGACAACAAAAAGCGTGAGGAGCCCGGCTCTCCCGGACCCCTCACGCCTATTACTCAACACTGGATGGGTCTGACCCTATCGGCGATTCGACAGCTTCCTTCTTGCAAAGAAGCCATAAACCACCGCCAGCGCAAAAATACCAATCGGGATGGCAAAAGTCATATCAGCACCCGCTGTATAGCCTGTCACACTTCCGAACACTCTTCACCTCCCTTCAACACGCCCCCGCTTTACCTGACTAACCTTCACCGAACGCCCAAAACGCTGGATCGGGGCTGAAAAGCTGACAACAGCTTCACGCTCTTCTGACTCCAACCATAGTCGCATCTTCTGTGTCCCGATCAGGAACCACGGAGCACCTCCGAGAATCACGAAGATGACCGCAGCAATCTGCTGCTCCGTCTCCTGATGAAGAGCTGCCGCCGATGCCGACACGAACCCGAACCACGGCCCAGAAAGCCCGAGCGAGACACCGAGTGCCATCACCACCATCGCCGATGACCAAGCAATGATCACCTGACGTACGTGCGTGACGTTCGGGCGCCCGTCCCCCGAGAGGAGAAAGATCACCGCAGCCGAGATCACCACCTCAACATAGATCAAGACCGCCAAAACAATGGGGTCACGGAGCGCCACATGCTCGAAACCATCCTGGAACCCGACCCAAAGCAAGACGTCTTGGACAACGACAAATCCCCACACCCACCGCAGTCCGAACTCAGCGAACCGACCACGGTCACGAAGACGATCGATGCCACGGATGACCTCCTTCGACAACACGACCAAGGCCAACCACAGTGAAACTACTACCAGTAAAAGCGAGTGAAACCAGAGAGAGCGTGCCGCGTAGTCGACTGCGAAAGGATCCATCAGGACACCGAGTGCGACGACAGCAAGCGCCAGCCGACCCTGGATCCCGTGAAACCCCCCATTGCGCCGAGCCCGCACCAATCCGATCACGACACAGGCAAGGGAGAGGATGCTAACAGCGATCACTGACACCATCTGCGAACCTCACTCTCCCTCAACTGCACGAACACGATGCTCTCTCCTGATTTCTTAGCAACACCTAGGCAATACCGAACTACGATCCACAGAACGACTCTGCAGAGCCAACCCTAGCGAAGCAGCGTCTTACGCTACTTCCAAAGGATGGCTGTCAGTCTCCCAACCTACGAGCTAATGCAACACGTAGAACAGGTACCACGACAGGATCGACAACAGCATGAAGAAGATACCGTAAGCGCCGAAACCATCGACGTTTGCCCGGAAGTTCTCAGCTGCGCGATGTGCCGAAACACCTATCCCACCGTCAGCCCGATAGAAGTTGTAACTGCGAATCGCCCGCATCATCAACGTAAACACCCAATACGCGCTCAGACCAATACAGAGTGCGTTAATCGGTGCAAAGGCGATGAACACCCCCGCATACCCGCTGGCCGCCGGCGGAAATGGGAGCCGAGTGAGCTCCCAAATCTGCAGTCCGGTGGCAATAACGAGCAGCAACGTATTAGCCGCAGTACCCACGATGAAGTCGGTGCTGAAGCCTCTACGAAGCCGACGGCCCGCCATGAGCTGAACCGCAGTCCCAACGACCACGAGCAGCAGAACTGCTAGCCCTATGATCTTTGACGCAGTCTGACCATGCGGATCCCACAACCCATTCGAGTTGAGCGAGCGCAGATAGAAGTAGGCAAAGTAGATCCCACCAAAGGTGGTAGCCACCACCGGAATCAGCGTGCGCGAAGCCGTCCAAAGCGCCCCAAGCTGGGCATCATGGTAATACTGCTCCTCGTCGATAACCGGCTGAGCATCAGCTGACTGTACGCCAGTAGCCACTACGCATCACCTCCAGTCACAACAGCAGCCCTGTCACCCACTGGGTCAAGATCAGCGACCGGTGTATCATCCCCGGTGCCATACCCATACGGATCACGGTTGACAACCGGGATCTTCACGAAGTTATCCGGCGGGATCGGGTAACCAACTTGCCACTCGAGTCCACGCGACTCCCATGGGTTTGGACCCGACGGTGTCCTCGTCACCGCTAGCGACCAAATGAGATTAATCACGTACAACAAGATACCGAAGCCTAGGACGTAGGCCGAAATAGACACCCACTGATTCAAGTGCTGCAAGCGCACGGCATATTCGAACACACGTCGAGGCTGGCCAAGCAAGCCGATCATGAACAACGGCAGGAAGGTCGAGTTGAACGCCACGAAGATAATCCAGAAGCTGATCTTACCCAACTTGTCATTCAACCGTATGCCGAAGATTAATGGCGTGTAGTAGTACACCGCCGCAAACACCGCAAAGATCAGCTGACCCATAATGGTGAAGTGGAAGTGCGCCATGACGAAGAAACTTCCGTGCACCAGGGCATCAACCGGAACGTCAGAGTTGTACACACCCGTAACGCCACCCCAGAGGAAGTTCCAAAAGACAGCCAAGAGGAACAACATCGGGACCTCAAAGCGAATCTTGCCTCGCCAAACGGTACCCATTGCCACCAGATACAGGAATCCGGTAGGAATGGAGATCAGCTCCGTGGTCAACATGAACAACGGCCGCATATCAGGGTTCATACCCGACATGAACAAGTGATGCTGCCAAACGAAGAAGCTCAGTACCGCGACACCGATGAGTCCGGCCGTCGAGGTCTTCAGCGCAAACACTGGTTTACGGGCAAAGACCGGCAGCATCTCAACCGTGATGGCAAAGCCAGGCAGGGCCAACAGGTAGACCTCAGGATGCCCAAAGAACCAGAAGAGGTTTTCCCAAAGGAAGGAGCTACCTCCATGCCCGGCATAGAGCATAGCCGTGCGGACCCCTCGGTCAAGGCTCATCACATAAAGTCCATCGAAGAGCACCGGCACTGACAGCAACATCGTGAACGCTGTGGTAATCATGCCCCACGAGAGGATCGGCATCCTCGACCAGCGCATACCTGGCGCACGATAGTTGATGATGGTTGCCGCCATATTGATGGAAGCGCAGATCATCGACAGAGCCATCAACGCAAAAGCGACATCATAGTCGCTCTGGCCTGGACCCCCTTGGATCGACAATGGGGCATAGCCCGTCCATCCTGACTGAAAACCACCCTGCCAAAGCGCAGAGAGGAGGATCAAGAACGACGGAACCGTGAACCAGAACGACGCTGCCTCGAGACGCGGGAACGCCATCTTCTTCGACCCAATCATGAGCGGAATCAGATAGTTACCAAATGGGCCCATAACGATGGACGTCATCATCATCATCATCATGGTTCCGTGCTCGCCAACGATCTCGATGTAGGTATCCGGCGCCCAGATATGGTTCACCGGTGAGAGCAGCTCGGTACGGATACCGAGGGCCAACAACCCAGCAACGAGGAAGTACAGCAGCATTCCAAAGAGGTACTGAACGCCAACAACCTTGTGATCGGTCGAATACGTAAAGTGCTCCCAAAACGTCCGCTTCTCGCTCTTGGGCGCCTCAGCGGGCTCAAGACCAAGCAGTTTTTGAATCGGATAGTTCAAAGCCCCAAGACCAATAAACCAACCGAGGCAGCCGATGATCAACGAGAGGTAGATCGCAACCTCATTTTGACCACTACTTACGTACACGGAATAGTTCGAGGCAATGGCGTTGCCGAGCCAGTGGCCGAAGGCATACCCGATCCCGCCGCCGATCAGCGCGGTGATCATATTTCCCTTGAACCATGGCTTGGCGGCTTTGAGGCCCCGAGCCTCGAGGTCGGTTGGAGAACCGACACCCGCGGCTGGCGTCATATCAATTGCCATTTACAAGCTCCTTTAATACGTTACCGCATGACCGTTGGGGTCATACGACGGATAATAACCACCACCCGCACCGGAGTACGAAGGGGTATAGGTTGTCGCGAACGGAGGAAGAAGCTTCGTCACCGACGCATTCTGTGCCTCCATATTGGATGCCCACGTGTAGAAGGCCGACTTTGAGACCACGTGCCCGTAGTTATACATAGCACCATGCCAGATCCCACAGAGCTCGTCACAGCGAACGGTGAAGCGCCCCAACTGGTTCGAGGTGGTCGTATAGGCCACGTTGTTCACATCCGGGTTCGCATCAGCCTTGACACCGAGCTGATAGGCCCAGAAGTCGTGGATGACATCGAGCGAAGTCACATCGAACTGGATGGTGGTATCGGCCGGAAGGTCAATGGAGGTCGTCTCCATGCCCCCGAACTGCGGCCACCGATAGGTAAAACGCCATTGCTGGGCAATCACCTGCACCACCAACATGTGTTTTGCCGTCGGCTTCCAAATCGGTGATGGACCTTCACCACTACCGACACCGTTGCCGTTGATCAGCTCATACGTACCGAAACCGGCCAAGAAGAGCACCAGCGCCGCCGAAGTGACATACCAGATTCCTTGCACGCGCCGATTCCCGCGCAACGGGATACCATCTCCTCGATCGGTCTTGGTGGCATGGAAGTTGATCAGCGACCACGCCCCATAAACCCAGACCATCAACAAGACCGGTACCACCATGGCGGTGAGCACCTTGAAGTCGAACTGCTGACTCGCCGCCGAGGTGGTCATGTCACCTGGTGGCATATGTGGCCCCCAGACATAGAGCACCAACACTTCGCCGATCAGCGAAAGTACCAACCAAATGGCGAAGATCTTCCATCCCGCCTTCTTGGCGTACTCCTTACGCTCCCTCATCGCCTCTTCGGTCATCGCCATTAGGCCACCACCTTCCAGAAGCCAGCCATGTAACCAGTGGTCGCCATTGGACCACCGTTGCCATTCAAGTAGCCAGCTCCACAAGGGATAAAGCACTGCCAACGATAGTTATGTGGATGGTTACCCGTATAGAAGGTAAACGTCTCTACGTTATGAGCATTCGACAACGTACACGGGCCAGTCTGACAGAACGTCTTTTCCGTGCCACTCAGACCCCACACCGGGACCGAAAGGCCCAAGGCTGGAGCCACTATCGTATGACCAACACCGAAGCCTTGGGCCGCATCCAACAAGCTGACAGTCTTGCCGTTCAAAACGACATCGTTGCCAACCGTGCCGGTGACTTTACCCCAAATTGGATTGCGGAGTGGACCACCCGAATCGTACTCATAGACCGTCACGTGGACATAGGTCCTCTCAGGCACCTGATAGAGGGTTGTCTGGACCCACTTACCCTGCGCATTCTTGGCAAACCAGCCCGGCCACGCCGGATGTGCATGTCCCGGTCCAACATCTGGATCAACCTGCAACGTCACGTCAACCGTATGTGGCTGCGTTGGAGAAGGCGTGAATACAACCGTCGGTGGATAGGTTCGCAGGTACCCGAAGATACCGAACAGAATCAACCCAACAGCGACTGCTGCAGACACAAGAACAATCGAAATTCTTGCACCCTTATTCATCCTTCACCCCCTTTCTACTTTGTTTTTTCCCATTCCAACCCGACACCCCTCACCAGGGTTGCGACCAGCGATCTTGACGATCCACTGACCGGTTCCGGCGATCACTCGCCGAATAGCGCACAACTCACTCGATACGGGACACCCAATGCTCGAGAATCTTCTGCGTCATCTGCCCCTGCACGACACCAGCAACCTTGCCGTCAGCAGCCACGAACACCGTCGTCGGCAGCCCGATCAAGAGATACTTGCCTTGGAGCGAGGCGTGATCGGTGACCACCGGGTACTCAATATGGTCCTGAGTGATGAACGCCAGGGCTTTGGTGTTGGTATCGTTTTCATCGACACCAAGGAAGTCGACCTTGTGCGCGAGATTTTGAGCGACCGAGGCAACCATCGGCGTCTCCGCCTGGCAGGCGGTGCACCAAGAGGCAAAGAAGTTGATCACCAACGGGTGGCCAACAAAATCCGTCGGCGAGACCGAACCAGTTGCTGCCTTGCCGTCGACGGCAAGCTCTGGCAGCGAGAAGTTTGGCACCGTCTTGCCTACCAGTGGAGACTTGCCCGACTGAACTTGGGACAGCGAACCCAACGAGGCTGAGGCCGTCGAGGTGTTGGTATCCGAGAGCGAGGCCATGTAGATGGCATACGCGATCACGATGATCACCGTCACCGCGATCAGAAAGATCCAAACCCGAGGACCAAAGCGGGAGACCCGCGGTCGTTCGATGGGCTCAAGCACAGCCATCAGTGACCTCGAACCGCCACATCGACGGCCATGCCGATGAACAGCAACGACAGATACGTGATCGAATAGGAGAAGACCCGCATGGCTACCTTGGGTGTGAGATTGCGGTAGAGCTTGATGGCATAACCGATAAAGCCAGCGTTCAATGCGATTGCCGCTACCGCATACACCCAACCTAAGTGGGCCGCAAAGCCGAGCGCCCCGGTAGTTGCAGCGAGGACGAAGGTGTAGATGAGAATGTCACGCGCCGAGCGCTTCCGGGTGGCGACCGACGGCAGCATGGGCACACCAGCGGCCGAGTAGTCGTCGGAGTACCGAAATGCAAGCCCCCAAAAATGCGGTGGAGTCCAGATGAAGATGACCAGAAACATCAGCCAGGCAGCGAGCGATAGCGAATCGGTCACTGCAGCCCAGCCCACCAGCACGGGCACCGCCCCAGCGGCCCCACCGATCACGATGTTTTGTGACGTCGAACGCTTCAGCCACATCGTATAAATAAAGACGTAGAACAACGCAGCAGCCAGCGCGAGCGAGGCCGATAGCACGTTATCACCCCATGAGAGCATCGCGAACGCGATGACCTCGAGCGCGATAGCAAAAATGAGCGCTCCTGTTGGAGAGACCGCACCGGTAACGAGCGGACGATTCTTGGTGCGCTTCATGAGCGCATCGATGTCTCGGTCGTACCACATGTTGACGGCGTTTGCGCCGCCAGCGGCCAAGGTTCCGCCGGCGACGGTGATGACGATGGAAAACAGTGACGGGAGCCCATGTTTTGCTACCACCATCGCTGGGACCGTGGTGATCAGCAACAGCTCAATGATGCGCGGCTTCGTGAGGCCGACGTAGCCCTTGACCGTCTTCGTCCAATCCCAACTTCCCTCAGACAACGCCAAGGTTCTCATTTACGCCTCATCTTCACTGTGACTCACCACACGTAACCCTTGTCGACACAACACTCAGCACACACCAAACCCCTATCAAAGCGGCGCGCCCTGTGAGCGATGCCAATCCTTGTAGAGTCTTTTCGTACACGGACCAATCTAGCACACGGGGAGACGCTCAGTGACAAGCGAGTTGAATTATTTGCATACGCAAACCTCAGATTCTGGGTTGACTCACAGTGAAACCCCAGACGAGCCTGAGGGCGCCTTCGGCGAGCGCCGACTCCTCGCACTGGCTAACCTTCTTGACCAAGTCCATGCAGATATGCTGTTCAGCGACCATTTTGCGCTAGTTCAATACCTCTGCGGATTCCGAGGCTCCAACGGAACCTTGCTTATCGATCCGGCGAGGGAGCCCGCAGCGTATCTGTGTACAGATGGGCGTTACCTGGAGCAAGCCACACAGCAAGCAGCCCAACACGGAGTCGCCCTCGCTGTGGCATGTGACCCAATCCTTGGCCCGAAAGGCATCCTCGGCCCCCAAACCCCTCCAAGGGTCGTCGCCGTCGACATGAGCTCCCTCTCTCTCACCAACTATCTCGCGCTGAGAGAGGCTGGCCACGAGCTCGTCGATGTCGCGGGCAAACTCGCGACCATGCGAGCACACAAGGATCCCACTGAGATCGCGGCCATTGCTGAGGCTTCCCGCGTCGCCGACCTCGCTATCGAAGCAACTCTTGCTCATCTTGATGATCAGCCAACCGAGCTAGCGCTTGCCGGCTGGTTCGAGTACTACGTACGCCACTATGGTGGGGAAGGTGTCTCCTTTGCGACGATCGTTGCATCAGGAGCGCGCACCTCGCTGCCTCACGCCCGCCCGACACGCCAACCTATCGTGGCTCCCACCCCCGTCGTCGTCGACTTTGGGGCCATGGTGAACGGATACTGCTCAGACTCGACCAGATCGTTCTATCTTGGAGAGCCGCCGGATGCCTACCGCCAAGCTTACGAACTGGTCTCAGCAGCCAAGGCCGCCGGCGTGGCTCAACTGCACCCGGGTCACAACGTTCACGCCGTCGAAGAGGCTTCGCGAGCCTCGCTGCGCGAGCATGGGGTTGAAGAGTATCTACTCCATGGTGTCGGCCATGGCGTTGGGCTTGAGATCCACGAGCAACCGTTTACCGCCAACGCCTTCGATGTCCAAGTCGAGCCATCGATGTGTCTCACCGTCGAGCCAGGGCTGTACTTCGCTGGCGACTTTGGCATCCGACTCGAAGACCTCTACCTCACCACCACATCTGCTCCGACACCGTTGACGCGCTCATCATTCGGCATCAGCCTCGGGGGAAGTGCTCATTGAACGGGTAGGATAGAAGTATCTGACGACTCGCACCCAAGGCCTATACCTAACCAGCCCTGGCCCAACAGGTCCGGGAAACCCAAAGGGTCCAGAGCAACAGGGTCCAGACCGAAGGCGCGAACGTCAACATTCGACAAATCCATAGAACGCAGCCAACGCGCAGAGCACAAGACGAGGAGCAATCGATGTCGGTCTCGACCACGACTAACGACCTGAAGAACGGTATGACGCTAGAGATCTCCGACGGTCTCTTCACGGTGATCGAATTCCAGCATGTCAAGCCTGGCAAAGGCGGAGCCTTCGTGCGCACCAAGCTGAAGAACCTGCGCACCGGAGCGGTCATCGACCGAACCTATCGTGCCGACGAGAAGATCGAGCAGGCCATTATCGACAAGCGCGAGATGCAGTACCTCTACAACGATGGTGTGGACTACATCTTTATGGATTCACAAACCTATGAACAGCTCAACGTACCCGAGGCAGCGCTTGGCAACGCCAAGAACTTCCTGATTGAGAACGCCACTGCCACTATCTCGACCTACGAGGGAGCCATCGTTGGCGTCGAACTTCCGGCTGCCGTTGAGCTCACCATCACCGAAACGGAACCAGGTATCCAAGGCGATCGTGTCTCGGGTGCGCGCAAGCCAGCCACACTCGAGACCGGGCACGTGCTCCAGGTTCCCCTCTTCGTGAACCAGGGGGACCGCATCAAGGTCGACACCCGCAGTGGCGACTATCTCACTCGTGCCTAAATCATGAGTCAGCACCATTCCCATCAGGATGCAATCGAGCACTCTCGAGTCCTCCGGGAGCAGGTGGTGGCCATTATCTACGAGTCGCTCTTGCGCCAGATCAGCCCCATGGCGGTGCTCGGCGACAAGGCACGCTCCTACCCCGCGTTCGTCACCGAACGGATCGCGGCCATCGATGACCAGCGAAGCGTTATCGACGCCACGATCAGCGAGCACCTCTACGACTGGACGATCACCCGACTCAATCCGGTTGATCGATCGATCTTAATGCTGGGTGTGTGGGAGCTACGATTCAAGAGCGAACTCCCGACCTCAGTCATCATCGCCGAGGCACTCCGCCTCGGGGACCTACTCTCGACCGAGGACTCACCGAAGTTCCTGAATGGCGTGCTGGCTTCCGTTGCAAGCCAGTACCGACCTACGACGAAAGCTGCGCTCTGACAAACGATGGCATGTCCGTCAGTGGGCTCAAATTCACCTTCTGAGGCGAAAGATCGAGCTGTGCGGAGACCTTCGCAAGGTCGTTATTCACCGAGTTGAGCAACAGGTCCATGTTGTGGATCCGGGTTTCCAGATTCTTGATCGCTCCCTGGTTGGTCGGATGCGTCAGCAAGGTCTCGGAGTCAGCCAGAATACCGGCAGCACCTGGGTAGGCCCAGGCATAGAGGTTATGAGCTACCGGCGTGAGGTTAAACTTGTTGAGATCATTCGGTGGTGAAAGTGTCGCCAAGTTGTACAGGTCTGAGTTGACGGCAAGCGTACAGTAGGCCTCATCTTGTTGGAGAATCGTATTCGCAACGCTGAGCTGACTCGTGTCTCCGGCATGAACCCGAGCGAGGGCGTGATAGCCATCTTGGAGTGCCACCTGGCACCCAAGCACGTCGCTTCGCATGGACACAACAAACGACTTAAAGTCAGCCTGCTGCTGTACCTTGGTGATCTTGTTCGGATACACAATCAGGAGCTCCACTGCGACGGCTACCACCA
This sequence comes from Ferrimicrobium sp., assembly GCA_022690815.1. NCBI lineage: Bacteria > Bacillati > Actinomycetota > Acidimicrobiia > Acidimicrobiales > Acidimicrobiaceae > Ferrimicrobium > Ferrimicrobium sp. The sequence goes on along the minus strand of JALCZJ010000025.1, from coordinate 8,649 downwards.
CCACCCCAACGACCCACAGCAGGCGGCGTTGTCTCCTCTTTGGCGTCTCCTCCGGTAACGTATAATCTGCTCTATTGCGTGGCCTTGACGACACTACTCTCCCTTATCTACCAGCTCACTAACGGCGCTCTCATCAACGATGAATCAGAGGCCAACCACCATTGCCAACACATCCGATGGCGAAGTCACTGCTACGAATCGATGCAGCACCAATGCACCCAGGTCCGGCTGGACCCGATAGCACCCTCGCCATACTCCATTCTCTCGACCATCCCCGCTTGTCTGTCACAACCGCCGTCCAACAACGAGTTGATATCGATCCTTCGACCTAGCAGGGACCGGCAAGACCGACGATGAAGGCTCGACACGTGAGGGTCGACTACGGCGCGTAACCACGACGAAGAGCTAGCACCAACCATGAACACCACTGTCAAAGACAAACACCAGCGTCAAAGACGACACAATCGAACAACCGGGCGGGACCACCATGACATACCAAACCCCGACGAGTCAACCCTCTGCAAAGGACGAACGGGCACAACAACCTGAGATCATCTAAGCCTCCAGGGTGAGCCTAGCCTGAGGCACATACAATTGAGGGGCCCATTGCATACATCCCAGCGAATCCTCAGCCGTGGCTCGCATCCGCTTTGGCATCGAGCAGTACGGCCGCATCAACGGCCAGCGCGTAGCCGATGGAGCCAAACCCTGCTATCGAGCCACTCGTAACCTGGGCCAGCACCGATATCGTGCGAAAGCTCTCCCGCGCCGCTGGATTGGTAATGTGAAGCTCAATGGTTGGAATGTTCTTTGACGCAATCGCATCAGCGATTGCCCAAGAGTAATGTGTCAGGGCCCCGGCATTGAGAATAAGAACGCGACAAGCGGGCCCGAGGCCGTGAATCAACCCAACAAGATCGGCTTCACTGTTGCTCTGATAACTCGTGAGCTCATAACCATATCCCTCGGCCCTGGCTCGTGCCAGCGTGACGAGATCATCGAGCGTCGCATGGCCGTAGATCGCGGGTTGACGCTTGCCCAGCAGGTTCAGATTAGGCCCATGCGCTACAACGATGGAGCGACTCCGCGCTTGTGGTTCACCTAGAGGCAACGATCCATCAGGTTCGCTCAACGACATACTCCCTTCGCGGATAATCCTTGAGCAGGCGCCGAACGAGTACCGCATCCACGCCATGCACCAGCTCAAGTCCGTTCACCCCATCAAGGACAAAACTCAGATCACCTTGGTTCTTCTTATCAGCTCTCATGTAGTGAACCAAAGCATCCACTCCCAATCCATAGGGGAGTCTCCAGTCGAGCTCGTAGGCGGAAAGAACATCACGATGATACTGAACACGCGCATGATCGATGCGGCCCATATGCTCGGCGAGCAATGCCGCAAACATCAGCCCGACGGCGACCGCCTCACCATGTGAGATCGCTCCATCGTCGCCCTGGCCGAGGAAGACACCCTCGATCGCATGGCCAAGTGTATGTCCGTAGTTGAGCAGACTCCGTCGACCCGATTCCCGGGTATCGCTAGCGACATAGGCCTCTTTGAGCTGTTGAGCGGCGATTATTTGATCGGCCAAGGGGCGGCCGGCGAGAGCCCCATCGGCAAAGAAGCTGTACTTGGCCAGCTCCCCTGCTCCACTCAACCACTCGCGACGCGAAAGCGTCGCCAGGTAGCCAAGATCACAAAGAAGGCCGGTCGGCTGCAAAAAGGAGCCGACAAGGTTCTTGCCCCTTGTCAGATTGACCCCAGTCTTACCACCAATGGCGGCGTCGACCATCCCTAACAACGTCGTTGGCACGTTGAGGTACTCAATACCTCGCATAAACGTCGACGCCACATAGCCAACGAGGTCGGTGACGACACCACCACCGACGGCGATCAATCCACCGCTGCGTCCAAGGCCGAGATCGACCAAGCGTTCGGCAAGACGTTCAGCCACCGATGCGCGTTTTGCAGCCTCCCCTGCGGGGATGACCACCCAGGGGGCGCCAGGGGGCGCTGTAAAACGCCCAGGTATGGCACTTTGGGTGACGAGCACCACACGAGACCAATGCGCGGGGATGAGCGCTCCAAGCTCGCTCCAGGCATTGATGCCAACAATCGTAGGGATCGCAAATCCATCGATTGACAACTCGTAGCGCACCACAGGTGCTTGCTCCCCACCGCTCCTGGCCGCATCGATCAGCTGCGCAAGCACCGATGCTTCAGTCACGGCTCGTGTCGTTCACCCGAACCGGCTCACCTTCGGACAACGGCCGATCATCCATAACCGCCGACGGGGTCGCCGAGAGGTTATCTCGGTACGCCCGCCAGTTGCGGGTGAACTCCGCCACCGAGTCGCCGCCAAATTTCCTGGTGGCCTCGTTGGCGATGACAAGCGCCGTCATCGCCTCGGCGACCACCCCCATCGCCGGGACCGCCACGACATCGGTACGCTCCTTGAACGAGAGAGCTGACTCCTTGGTCGCCATGTCTACCGTCTCAAGCACCGGACGGTTCAAGGTCGCTAGCGGCTTCATCCAGACCTCGGCAACGACTGGAGCTCCATTGGAGATCCCTCCCTCGATACCTCCTGAAAGCCACGTGGGCCGCCGGTATTGACCCGTTGTGGGGTCGAATTGAATCGCGTCATGAGCAGTCGAACCATGACGCCTGGCCACCTCAATCCCAGCTCCGATACTCACCGCCTTCACCGCTTGGATCGACATCAACGCGCCGGCGAGTTGGCTATCGAGCTTGCGATCCCAATGGACATGGCTCCCAAGCCCCACTGGCACGCCATGGGCCACCACCTCGACCGAACCACCCAGAGAATCCCCAACCTTCGCGGCGGCCTTGATCTCAGCGATCATGAGAGCTTCGACTTCCGAGTCGAGACAACGCACCTCGGAGGCGTCGATGCGGGGCAGATCTTCAGGGAAAGGGATCGTCGTCCGAGCGGTCTTCACATCGCCGATCTGGACCACGTGGGAGACGACGGCGATCTCAAGACGCGCGAGCAGCAGCTTTGCGAGCGCACCGGCAACCACTCTTGCGGCGGTCTCTCGCGCCGAGGCCCGCTCAAGCACGTCACGGGCATCGTCGAAGCCGTACTTGAGCATGCCGGCGAGGTCCGCATGCCCTGGACGCGGTTTGGTCAACTTCTTCGAGGGATATCCGGGGTTCGGAGACATCTCCTCAGTCCATTTGCGCTCCCACTCGGAGTTCTTGATCTCGATGGCCACCGGAGATCCAAGCGTTCGGCCGTGTCGGATCCCGGCGGTGAGCACCAGCTCGTCGGCTTCAAAACGCATACGAGGTCCACGCCCGTACCCCAGTCGGCGTCGGGCCAGCTCCATTCCGAGTTGATCGGAGGTTACCGCCAGCCCAGCTGGTAGGCCTTCAACGATGACAACCAACGAGCGGCCATGAGATTCACCGGCGGTGAGATACCTAAGCATGGCTAGAGATTAGCCGATGGCCACTGCACTCAGCCCTAACCCCTCAGTCCTAGCCAACACCACTTGGCGTCAACGCTGCGTTGGCTTGGGATGTGATCTTTGGTGCAAACGGATTCTTAACCGAGAAGTACTCTGAGACAGGGACCGGGCTCGCCGCCTGACGGGCCTGGCCCGCATCCACGCTCGAACCAGCCGTCGATCCCGGCGTTGCTGCATGAGATGATCGCGAGGCTTCGGCCGGCACCACAGGCGTTGGCGACTGCGTCGCCTGAGGCGCTCCCCGAGCAGACAGATAGTAGCCACCAGCGGCGAGCACCAAAACGCTAAGTGCAATCAGCACCAACGTCTTGGCAGTGAGTCGGCGAGCGCCATGCTCGGGTTCTGGGTCGGCCTCAGCCGCCCGATTCTGTTCGGACTCCTCGACAAGTGCTGCAATCTCTAAACTGGTCATCGTTGCTCCTCTAACTGCGGTAGTAAACCGCACCGGTAAACGACAGATTGATCTTGGGGTTCGTGCCACCCGCAGCCAGCGCCGATAACTGAACCGTTCCGACGTTGACTAATTCCTGCAGGTGATCGAGTGCGTGGAGAAAGTGCATGAGCGCCACAAAGGTCCCGCTGGCCTCGGCTGAGAAGGTGATCGCGCTCACGCCAGCAACGGTGGCGGTACCACCCGTTGTGGTAGTGGCTAACGCTCCCGGCTGGGCGGGCGTGATCTGGAGCAGAGGGACGCCGGCCTGGGCTGCCGCGGCGTCTGCCTGGTCGATAAAGTCCGCAAGCGAGAACGTCACCGGTAACGCTTTGGTCAGTGCGCTCAGTTCGGCCCTAAGATGGGGGGCATCTCGCTTGTCCTGGATCAATTGGGCGAGCTGCGCCCGGTCAGCAGCCATCTGAGCTTGTTCCACATTCACTTGGCTTTGTGTGGTGGCGATGTGCTGGCTTACCGGCGCGTAGATGCCAAGATACCAACCAGTGCCAACCAAAACGACCACGACACCGACGATCACCATCGCTACGATCGGGCGCTTGGACCTCGCACGGACATCGCTCGCTGACGACCCCTCAACCGATGTACTCGTCGATGACCGAGATCTCTTCATTGACCTAGCACCCCTCACGGTTGCACTTCTAACTGATGAAGATATGACGCACTGCGATACTGGCCAAACACATCAGCGATCACCGCTGAACCCTGATAGGTCGTTTGACCTGCTTCGATCCCGTCAACTTTGGAAACACCAACGGCGCACGAGGAGCCCGTCGTCGACGATGGGGGCACCAACGTGGACGAGGAGACCCACAGATCGCGTAAGAACCCAAGGTGACCCATCGACGTGAGCCAGTGCGCTGGCGCCAACTGCGAACATCCCTCCAACGCAAACGTCACACCAAGACCCGTCTGCGTGGTTTGCGCCTGGATGCTGAGGGTCGTAAGCCATGAGTCCGACGGCGTCGCTGCGGCAATCTGGGTTAGCAACTGCGGAAAGTCGATCGAAGACTTGAGCTCCGCCATCAAGGGTGCCCGCGCGGAGTTGACCCCCTGGGCGAGCGTTCCATAGCTGGCATATCGCGCCATCTCATTGGCCACCACATGCAGCTGTGCGGCCGTCTGGGTCTGGGTGGCCTCAACCTGATGCAATTGATCGAGCCGTTGGACCGTGACGAGACCCGCGGCTCCCGCAACGACAACCCCGAGCAGGCTCGCCACCGCGAGCTGCTGACGTCGTAGTCGACGCACCCGCACCCGTGCCGGCAACAGGTTCGCGTACTTGACATCCTTGCTCTTTGCGCCCGCTCGCAAGGCAGCGCCAGTCATCTCCACCCAGTTGCTCGATGTCTCCTCCACGAAGGCGTCAGCCTCGATGAGTCGCAACACCTGGCGTGGCCCCGGGCGCTCGATGCGCAGACCCAGCTTGTCACCAAGTTCGGTGCCAAGAAGGTCAACCGCCGAGGATCCACCAACAAGCACGAGTCGATCGATCTCGGTATAACCCCGTTGAATGGCGAAGTAATCGATCGATGACGCGACCTCGCGAACGATCGATCGCACGCCATCAGCCACGATCTCGTCCGCAGTCGCCAGATCCGCCACGGGTGGGCGGACTACCTGACTCATGGATCGTTGTGTGCCTTGAGTCCTCGCACTGGCACGCTTAAGGCCCTCGGCGTGCTCGTAGGTTACCTCCAAGCGGCTGGCGATTTCGCGGGTTATGAGGTCCCCGCCCATGTTGATGGAACGAACCAGCTGAGGCTGATCATCGACGACCACCTCGATCGTGGTTGTGGTCGCCCCCACGACCACGAGGTAGTACCCATCACCGTGTAATCCCTGCAGCTCGCTCACCGCTCGCGCCGCTGCCAACGGCCCTACGTCGACCCAATCGACGCGCAGGCCACTGCGCTCAGCGATCTCGATCGCCCGTGAGACCAACATCCTGGGGGCTCCAGCCATCACCACATTAAGGTTTGGCGACCGGCCCTTGCCTCGCGTCTCGTAGTCAACCACCAGCTCGTCGAGCGGTAGCGGCAATACCTCGGTCATCGCGAAGCCGAAGGTCATCTCGAGTTCGCGCTTCTCAGAGCTCGGTACCGTGAGGCTGCGCACGACGAGATCCGGATCGGTGATGACAAGCCTGCTCTTGCGGGTACGGGTTCCCACATCTTTGAGCAGCCCGCGGAGCGTCTCTACGACTTTATCTGGATTTTCGTCGGCTCCATCTGGCAAAACCCGATGGGCCAGCCAAAGCGGTGGGCGTGGTCGCCGACCAACCTCGATCTCGCAGGCCTTGATGGAGAATGCTCCAATCTCGACGAGTATGAGTCTTTCCATCCTTGAATCCTCGCTGAACTCTTGGATGTCTATCGGCGCGGTTCAGCTAAAAGTTGATAGCTCCTGGCGCTTTCAGTGATAAATACCAGTACCCAGAGCGGTGATTAGGAAGCCTAGCGCCAGAAATGGGCCAAACGGCAGCTTGGCACGCAAGCTGGCGCGTCGTGCAAAAATGAGGCCGACTCCGATGATCGAACCTATGAAGAAACTCACGAGCACCGCGACCGCTACGATCGCCAGACCAAGCGGTGCCAGTCCCAGCGTCAAGACAACCCCGAGCTTGGCATCCCCAAGCCCCATGCCTCCTCGCGAGACGATCCGCAAAAGCACAAAGAAAACCAAGACGGCCAAGGCAAGACCGAGCGTCGTAGCAACGACTGGCCATTGACCAGTTGAGAACCCATTGGCTAGCCCAAGCACGACGAGGATCAGCGCGCTCGGATAGGTCAACAGGTTGGGAATACGGTAGGTCTCTAAGTCGATGAGCGCCGCCCCAAGACCCACCAGCAAGGCAAAACCACAGCTCACCTGCTCGATGGCGTCGACTGGGCAACGAGCAGCGACGACCCCAATGAGCGCACCGGTAACTTCGATGAGTGGATAACGGATGGGGATCGCCACCTTACAGTCACGGCAGTGGCCACGGAGCCACAGGTAGGCGAGAATCGGTACGTTATCATAGGCTCGAATCAGATGCCCACACGATGGGCAACGCGAACGATCCAAGACCAACGGCATGTCGTGTTGGATGCGAAACGATAATGCCGCCATCGCCGATCCGCCAATCAGCCCAACGACAATACCGATCACGACGCCCATAGCCCAGGTTGTCGGATCAAAGAGCAGTCGGGTTGAGTCACCGAGCCTCACGTCAATGTCGCATGGGCCAGGTGATCGAATGGCATAGTGCGATAATTTCACCATTTGTGCTAATTTCACTCAAGTTTTCGCGCAAACGACGCCGAAGCAGTGTGAGTACCGGAACACCGGTGCACCGAGACGCAAGAACCATCAAAGGAGAAAAGGATGTCTCAGATCTATCGTAAGTTGACAAAGAGTGATGAGTCCGGGTTTACCCTCATCGAGTTAATGGTCGTGATCTTGATCATGGGCATTCTCGCGGCGATCGCGATCCCAACGTTTCTGGGTGCCCGGACGTCCGCGCAAAACAAGGCCGCAGAGACTGACCTGCGCAACCTCTTGACATCAGAGTCTGTCGCCTACACCAACAATCAGACGTATGTCGATGCAGCGAACTTAGCACCCCTTGATCCTGCCTATACCAATGATCTTACGGGGACAACGCCGAAGATCACGGTGACAACGAGCCCATCGAGTGCTACGATACCATACGTGTGTTTGTCAGAGCAGTCTGCATCGGGTCACTACTTTGGTATCGCTGATGTGGCCACTGGAACGGGGGCCGGAACCTACTATTACAGCGGCACCAGCGCCCCTGGTTGCACGCTCGATACCACGAATGGTGGTATGACCGGTTACAACTCCTCGGCAGCTGCCGCCAACTGGTAGGTCGAAACACCTCAGTACTCTCATGATCGTCACGAGGCCGACTCCCCACGTTGTTGGGGGTCGGCCTCTAGCATGGAGTTCATGCGTGCACAACCAGATCAGTTCATCGACTATGAGGGTCTCTATAACCTTCGAGAGCTCGGAGGTTATCCGACGACCAACATGCGTATTACTCGTCATGGCCTCCTCTTTCGATCCGAGGCCTTCTTTCGCCTCACCGAGGAGGCGCAGCACGCGCTCTTTGATGAACTCAAGCTCACAACCATCATCGACCTCCGTTCAGATCAAGAGCGACGCGACCAAGGATTCCTTGACAACGTTGGTGGTGTCGAGCTACTCCATTTCCCGCTGCTCGATGTCTCGATCGACTCTGGACTGGACCGCAACGACCCGGATTATCTCCTACAGGTCTATGCAGCGATCCTCGACAGTCAACCGGCATCGCTTGCCAACGCCGTAACCACCATCCTCGACTCAGATCGCTGGCCCCTCCTGTTCCACTGTGCGGCTGGCAAGGACAGAACCGGCATCGTCGCGATGCTCATACTCGCGGTCGCTGGAGTGCCCGACGATCTGATCGCCAAAGACTATTCGCTCACAGAACTCGCTCTCCAACGCGTGCTGGCAGCGAATGATCCCGACGTGGACCCCGTCAACTGGGGCGCGTTACCGGCGGCCGTTCTGCGCTCCACGCCTCAAACGGCCAGGGCTACCCTGGACTACCTCAAGGCGTCATTTGGATCGGTTCACGCCTACCTGGAGCAACTCGGGATTACACCAGCGCTCCTTCGCACCTTTGAACACGCCTTCACCGCCGCCACCCGACCCCCCCT
>JALCZJ010000024.1 GCA_022690815.1 Ferrimicrobium sp. | reverse complement strand
TTCGGTGATCATTGCTCTTGGCCGTTGTGATGGAGATTGGGGAACCCGTTGCTTGGCTCTGGTTCTCGTCTTCTATAGACCACTTCCTTGATCGCGGCGCCCGAAATCGTCGTAGGCTGGGCCTTTGTGCGTCTCGTGCGAGCTTGCTGTTGCTTTGTACCCAGGTTGTTTCGTACCCAGGTTGTTTCGTGCGATGTGCTTGGTTCGCTTAGAGCCAGCGTCTCTCTTTGATAGAGCGTGAAGCCTGTTCCTTGCCTTGCCGGTCCTATTCCGGCGCTCGGTCATAGACCTAGGTGCTTGGCCATACTCGTTTCCATGATGAACCCTGGAGTCATCGGTACCGACCTCGGTAATCCCCCAGTCAAGGGCTACAGCTGGGCCGGTTGCCTTAGCTAGACGCGCAATGTCGTAATGGGGTGGATGAAGGCCCGCTGGTGTTCTTTATCGAGCACAACTCTGATGTTGCCCGACACCCAAGAGATGCCAGACCGAGGTAGTCAGATGCGCTTGTGAGGGGTTGAGCTGGACGTAACGTCTGGTGTTGCCTTTGGCTGTGTCATTGTCGACAGCCGAGTACAAGGTAGCGTCCAAAGACAGAGAGCGAGACTTGGTAACCGTTGGCCAGCTAGTGCCGAGCGAGCCCCGAATGACACGGTGTGGGTACGAGGCTATCTTTGCGCTCGCGTCAGGAAGGATAGCCACCGTGGGAATCTCTGGTATACCACCACCCATGATCTGCCCGATGGCCGAGTATCTCGCGAGACGGGTGTAGGCATCATGTCTCTCGTTCTCGTCTGTGAAGCGTCTCCACATCTTTGCCTTGATGTTGCCGATAGCAAAGCAGGACTCGATGTGGCAAACACAGGTATCCACGGCATCAAAGGAGGCTGGTCTATTAGATGAACGTTGATGCCCGCTGGGTATCGACCCTTGGCGTAGTCGCGCAAGCTCTTGCTTGGATCTAGTAGTCCCCACAGGCTAATCTGGCGCAGATGAGTGACAACGACGCGCTTTGCATCGCTCTTGTCCCCGATCACCAAGCACCGCTCGTCATACTTGCCCTTCTTGGGTGACAATGTGGCCAGACCTACCGTGCGCTTCACACTATCGGCCATAGGACGAGGATCAGACATCGAAGGTTCAGACATCGAATCATGGGCGTACCCCCGTTGTGGTGTGCATAGGAGGATCAATACGTCCCTTTGTTTCCCATCGGTGTAGTGTCACTGAGTGGACTCTAAGCTCTTGTGCCACAACCCAATAGGTACTGACCTTGTTCTAGAGACATTATGGCAAACTATGTTCAAGAGTGATCAACGTAGCCGTATCAGTAGCGTGCCCCTCGGCGTCGATGTGTGGGGCAATGCGATCGAGCCACGCCGGTATGTACCAGCTTGTCTTGCCCAACAGCGTCATGATGGAGGGGACCAACAGGAGTCTGACGATGGTTGCGTCGATGAGAACACTGACGCCAAAACCGATGGCGAACATCTTGATGACCACATCGGTTGAGCCAGCGAAGGCAAAGAAGACGCTCGCCATGATCAGCGCAACCGCCGAAATCACCCGGCCGGTCGAGGAGAGGCCCTCAGATACCGCCTCCGTGTTGTCAGCCGTGCGCAGCCAGATCTCGCGCACCCGCGAGAGCAGAAAGACCTCATAGTCCATCGAGAGCCCAAAGACGACCGCAAAGACCACGAGTGGAACGTAGGCCTCGATCGAGACGTCTTGTGGGACGCCGAGCAGGCTTCGCCCCCAACCCCACTGGAAGGTTGCCACCAAGACGCCATAGGCAGCGCCGATGCTCAGAAGGTTCATGATCACCGCCTTGATCGCCAAGACGAGGCTGCGAAAAGCGGACAGGATCACCATGAAGGCGATGATGAGGACGACGATGATCGTCACCGCAAGATGTGAGCCAAGCGTCTGGTCAAACTGTATCTGGAGCGCGGTGGCGCCGGTGAGGTAGCCCTGCGCACCCGTCCCGCGGGTCACCTGCGGGATCGTGGTGTTGACGAGCGTGGTAAACAGTGTCGACGTCGCCTGGGCATCCGGGCCAGATTTGGGGATGACATTTGCCATCAGGAGGGCTCCGTTGGATGAGGGTTGCGCAGGAGAGGCGGAGGCGATATCGGGAACCTTTGCCAGGTCGGTCGTAAGATCGTTCGCGATGGTGGAGGAGGAGACATGGTCGTGGACGAGGTTGACCACGATGGTGAGTGGACCATTCGCTCCCGGTCCGAAGGCGCTTGCGATGTCATCGTAGGCCCGGCGTGAGGTGAAGCTGGTGGGGTAGGAGGAGTCACCGACGTTGCCAAGGCGCATCGAGAAGAACGGCACGATCAAGATGCAAAGGAGTACCAGGCCGGTCAACAAGAAGATCACCGGTCGCCGTTGTAGGCTTCGGGCGTACCGATGCCAGAGATCCTGATCGCTACCGGCCTCAGCGACGGTGCGGCCGACGTGCCATCGATCGATACGACGACCAGCCAAGCCAAGCCCTGCGGGCACGAGCGTCACGGCTCCGGCAGCCGCCGTGAAGACACCGAAGAAGGCGGCAAAGCCGAGTTGGCCGAAGAAGGTGATGCCAGAGGCGTAGAGTCCAAAGAGCGCAACCGAGACACTGGCTGCCGCTACGAGGACGGCGTGGCCGCTGGTGGCGACCGTCTGGCCGGCGGCGGTCACTGGATCCAGTCCGTCCATGATGCGCTGGCGAAAGCGTGTGGTCAAGAAGACGGCGTAGTCGATTCCCACCCCGAGCCCGATCATCAGCGCCAGCGTCGGCGACGCGGTTCCAAAGGTGATGACGCTGGCGACGATGCCGAGCAGTGAGATGCCGATCCCGACACTAAAGAGCGCGGTGACCAGGGGTAGCCCGGTCGCGACGAGACTGCCAAAACTGATGATGAGCACGATGATGGCGACGCCAAAGCCAATACCCTCGGAGGCGAGGTCTTTGGTTGGCGGGTTAACGATCGCGTCGAAACCTCCTCCGTAGTTGACGGTCAGGCCGGCGTGCGTCGTCGGCTCCATCGCTTGGTACAGCGAAGATGCATAACTGGTACCAAGCGATGCCGGAAGTACAGAGAGGTGGACGGTAATGAGCGCGGTATCGCCTGAGCTCGACAGGCCGGTAGCGCCAGGAGCAAGCGGGTTCGAGACCGTGATGACGTCCTTGAGCTTGGAGAGATTCTGTTCACTCTCGTCGAGCGCGCTCGATTGTGAGGCCAAGTCCTTGCCGGTGACGACCACCAGCCCGGTGTATCCGGAGGCCTTCGGATCGTCATGGGTCAGGAGGGCAAACCCGGTCGATGCCTGCGTTCCCGCGAGGTTGATGTTGTTTTGGTAGACGCTCGAGATTGCGTGATGCCCAGCGAGTGCCGCAATCAAGACGACGAGCCATATGCCGATGGTACGGCCTGGCCGTCGTGCACAGGTGTGCCCAATACGTTCAAGAACTCCTGGCCGTCGTTCCATGGTGGTTATCTCCTCCCCAGATCTGGCTCTCAGGCAGCATATCATACGGCAGAAGTGCCAGTTAGCGATTTTGTCAAAAAACCTTGCCTTCTGGTTATGCATGGGGAACTGGTAGGGTGGTGAGGGTGAGTGAAATTCAGCAGCCCGGGAGACGCGAGCGTCATAAGGCACGGACGAGAGAGCAACTCATCACGACAGCTCGCGAGCTCTTTGCTCGCCAAGGCTTCGCCGAGACGACGGTCCTCCAGATCACCGATACAGTTGATGTCTCTCAGCGGACGTTTTTTCGGTACTTCGATTCGAAGGAAGATCTGCTTCTTGTAGACCTGGTTGACTTTTTTGACGCTGTTGCTAACGAGCTTCACACCCGTCCATCGCACGAGCCACCGTTGGTGGCGTTGTATGAGTCGTTGGTGGTAAGCATCCAACGCCGCTTGGACGATTCCGCGGAGGTTCCGATGTTTCGGCCCCGCCAACTCGGCATCGACCTGACCAGCCAACTTGCGCGTACCTATGTGAACTGGGAGCTTCGCATTGCCGATATTCTCGCCGAGCGATTGTTGAACACGGCCAAAGATCCCCAGGATGCCCGTATCCATGCCGATGTGGCCGCGGTGGTTGGTGTGAGTGTGTTGCGCAGCGCGGTGAACGAGGTGACCGCGGCTGATTTCGAGGCGTTCCATTTGGGCACGAAGGCCCTTACCGAGCGACTTCAACATGCCTTCGATCTCGCTGCGTTGGAGCTGGATAGGCTGGCTAGCCACTACTCGGCGCTTGACTGAGCCCCTGACCAGGAATCGCTGCAGTCGCAAGGTTAACCCCTTGCACGGGTAAGGGTGCGTCTTGGGCACAATGCGTGTCGCCTCGCAGCTCGAAGCCATAGCGATGCTGGGCTAGCATGAGGTGACGGTCTGGCACAATTGATGTGACGGAATATCGATAAAGGAGGGTCGATGGACACCGCTAATCAGATGGCCACCAGTGATGGCAATCAATCGAGGCTTGTACGAATCCTCGCGTTTGTGCCACGGATTCTTGCTTCCAAACCCCACATTATTCTGCTGACCGTGCTGGGTGTTTACCTGGTCGTGCTTCCGTTATTGTCGGTGCATGTTTCTGCCTTTGCAGAACTGGTTGGTGGTAACTATACGAATGTCACCAGTGACCTCGGGGCCTGCATCGCTGCGGGGGGAACCATCCACCTGATCAAATCACACCGTGAACACCGCAGTGAACTTGCCAAGCTGCAGGAGTTGGTAGCCGATCTCCATCGCAAGTTGGACGCCAAGGCGTGATGGCCCAAGTCTCAGCTGTGCTTCAGCGCGTGCCAAGCTTGGTCGGGCACGATGGTGTCATCATTGGTGCGATGGATGTCCAATAGCACCACGTCAAACGCCGATGTGGGCGGGTGATGGGGTGAGAGTTGCCACGACGCGGTATTGTCGGTCGACGTAACGTGTCTGGTTGTAGCGACATCGGTGATGATTGGTGTAGCACATCGCGTGGTGATCCACGCGTGAGAAGGAGTTTGATGAAGACGTCAGCCCTCGATGATGGGGTGAGCCGAGGCGTTCAACGATCGGATCGGAGAAGTGCCGGCGAGACCGGCTTGCTGATCAGCCTTGCGGCTGGTGGGATCGGCCTCGGCGTTGTGCTAGGGCTTCCGTTGGTTGACGGAACGGTGCACGAGATCGGTGCCCCAGGTGGATGGACTCTTTTTCTTGGGTCCTTCACCGGACTGGTTGGTACCTATCTTGCGCTCTTAATGGTGCTGATGGCTTCGCGGGTGCCGTTGCTCGAACGCGCGCTCGGTCGAGGTGGCGTGATGCGGTGGCACAAGAACCTCTCGGTGCTAGCAATCTCGTTCATTCTTGCGCATGCGGTGCTGACGACGGTGGCCTATGCAAAGATCGCCAAGACTGGTATCGTGCACGAAATCGGGGTGCTGATCAACTCGTATCCTGATATGATCACCGCCTTTGTCGCGCTGGGCTTGATGTTGTTGATCGGGCTGGTGTCGCTCCCCTGGTTACGCCAGCGGCTCTCGCGAGAGAGCTGGTGGCTTCTGCATCTCTTGATCTATGCGGCGCTCGTCCTCTCGTTCGCTCACGAGCTGGCACTTGGGCCTAGCTTTGTGAACCACTCCGTTGCCCAATGGGTGTGGGGGGTTGCCTGGATTCTCGCTGGGATCGCCATCATCGTTTATCGGGTGCTGATACCGATGATGCGCTCGCTTCGTCATGGGCTCAGGGTGGCAGCGGTCGAGCCGCAGCCCAATGGGGTGATCAAGATCCTGCTGCAAGGGCAATATCTCGAGGACTTGAAGCTTGAAGGTGGTCAGTTCTTTGAGTGGCGCTTTCTCACGCGCGGTCGATGGTGGCAGGCCCACCCGTTCTCCATCGTTGACCGCCAGGGCGATACCCTGCGCCTCATGGTACGACCCGTCGGCGACTTTACTGCGAAGCTCGCCGACCTGAAGGTCGGCACCTCAGTATGGTTTGAGGGTCCGTACGGCAACTTCACCGCAGCCCAGCAGCAAAAGGATCGGGTGCTCTTGATCGCGGGGGGTATTGGCGTCACCGCCCTGCGTGGCTTGCTTGAGGACCTCCCGCTTGGGAGCCGGCCCGCGGTCGTGTTGCGGGTGACCGCCAAGACCGATCTTGTGCTGGTCGACGAGCTAGAGCGACTGGCCAACGAGCGCAACGGCAGAGTCTACATCCTGAGCGGAGATCGCACCGAGGTTGATTTGCGTACCATCGCCGGCAATATCAAGGACTATCGGAGCCGCGATATCTTCATCAGCGGGTCACCCGGGTTCGTTGAGGCCGTCCATGATGTGTTTGTGCAGCTCGGCGTCAAACGCCGCCAGCTCCATGTCGAGGCGTACACGATCTGATGGCATGGGTTTTCGAGACGTTGATGAAGGTGCGCGCCAAAGTGCCGTTCGGAGTCGGTGGTGATCAAGCACAGGCATTTGCGTTGATGAGTCCGGATGCACGATCGGTGAGAGGTGGACACGACATGGACATGCACGGAGTTAAACAACCAATCATTGAGAGGGCGTCCTGATGCGTCGATGGTTCACATTGCTCGGTGCGACCGTAGTTGGTTTAGTTGGGATCCTTGCGCTACATCCACGGGCTAAGACCCAGCTCAGCGTCGCAGCCGTAGATAAGAGCTCTAAGCAGGCCAAGACAAGCGCAAAGACCAAGGCCTCAACACCCGCCGCTGCGTCGCTCCCAGCTGGTCCAGTGTCGGTGACTGGACCAGTGACCAACTATGGCTTTGGCGATATCGCCGTGACCGTCGATGTTGCTAATCACAAGATTGTCAATATTGCAATCGCCAAGTTTCAGGCATTGGAGGCCTATTCGGTCGAGATTGAGCAGGCTGCAGTGCCCTCGTTGCGCACCGAGGCACTCAAAGCACAGGGTCTTCCGATCGCGATCGTCTCGGGTGCCACCTACACCAGTCAGGGGTTTGCCTACTCGCTGCAAGGTGCGCTCAACAAGCTTAAGGGCAGTTGATGTTGGCAGAGATTGCAACCATGGGGACGGTCTTCACCCTGACGGTCGACGAGGATTCGCAGCTGCTAGCTGTCTGGAATGACCTAGTCGATGAGGTTACCCATGAACTCGAGCGCATCGACGACACGTTTAGCACCTATCGGGTCAACAGCGAGGTAAATCGCTTTCGTCGAGGTGAGGGCATCGTTCACAGCGAGGACTTTGACGAGGTGTTGGTGCTCTGTGAGGTTGCTAGAGAGCTGACTGATGGGTATTTCGATCCCTGGGCGGTGCCTGGGGGCTACGATCCTTCGGGACTCGTGAAGGGTTGGGCTGGTGAGCGAGCGCTGGCGTTGTTGGTAGATGCGGGGGCCAACGAGGCGGTTGTCAACGCTGGCGGCGATATCGCCATCCATGCAATCAATCCGGTCAACATCGCTATCCGCCATCCAAATGAGGCCGATCGGGTCTGTGGGGTCGTGCAAAGCACAACCGGTGTCGCGACCTCTGGCCTGTACGAGCGAGGTTGTCACATCGTCAATCCGTTTGGGGATGAGCTCAGCGCCGTAGCGGCGACCGTTGTGGGTGCTCCGCTCTATCTCGCGGATGCCTTCGCGACCGCGCTGATCGCCGGAGGTGCAGAGGTGCTCGCCGAGATGGCCCGCCAGGGCCAATTCCGTGGATGCTACATAACCCCTGACCTGGTCATGCACGCCATCCCGGGGACCCTGGTGGACATCGACGCTGGTTGTTCAGACCTGGATGATCTCCAAGAAACATAGTGGTCCACATGCGCTCGGTAATGCTGACATCCCTGGCCTAACCGATGAAGTAGGTCCCATACTCCGGCTCACGCAGCGAGCCAAAAGGCATGTTGAGGCGGTAGATGGCGAGCTCTTCGTCGCTCGCTCCGTCGACATTGGTGAGTGCAATGTGAGAGTTCGTCGGCTTAGCGTCGTCGCTCAGTTCGACGTTGTTATCTAGTTTTCGCTGCCTTATCGCCATCTCCTGCTCTTCGGTCGAGAGTGCTTCCCATGCGGTGAGATTATGGAGATGCTTTTGCACCATGACGTAGCTGCCACCGATAAAGTCGGGCTCTTCGCCACCGATAGTGGCTACCTCATCTACTAGCGCTGGGCCGGGATTCTCTGTGCCGTCAACAAAGCCGAGGAGATCGCGCTGATCAAGGTATTGAAACCCTTGTACCTCATCGACCACGACGGAGTCAGATGCAACTGTTGACATATGAGCCGCGAGCCAACTCGAAAGCAGATGCCGAGCTTCCGCGTCCGAATGTAAAAGAGTAGGTCTCCCTAGGTCGCGACCGCCTCACGTTGCACCCCCTTGCGTAGGGTGAACGGGTTGAGTTGTCGTGGCCGATGCCCTGGGGAGAGGCGGTCCCAGAGGAAGGAGCCGATGCCGATGACGCAGCTGAGCCGTGTGTTGGGATAACGAAACCCGACCGCTTTGGTCAAGCCATCGATACTGCCGAGCAGGGTGCGAAAACTGTCGCCTTGGTCTTCGACCCTGACGACCAAGAAGAGCGCCGCCTGGGTTAATGGTCGCGTATTGGCTTGGGGTCGAATGACGTCTCCTGCGGGTTACTCATTCGCTCTCACGTTCGGCTGCTATGGTGGCCAACATTAGTGCTGACCATCGTCGGTGCCTCGTGATGTGATGTGGCATCGCCCAGCTTGATTAATTGGGATTTATCGATTGGGCTTGATCTACGACGGAGTCTTTAGCGATTACCTGGTGATTTCGAGGAGAAGGCCACCGAGAATTGCGGTGTTCTTGTAGAACTGAATGGCCTGGCTGCTGCGTGCAGCTTCATCCTCTTCGCGCCAGAAAGGGTGTCCAACCAGGGTGGTGGCGGTGATTGACCCGGCAAGTCCAAGGGCTGCGAGCTTTGGTTTGATGCCAAGGGCGAGGGCAACACCACCGACGACCATGACGGCACCGTTCAAACGAACAAGCTCCTGGCTCGCCGGTAGACCCGATCGCTCCAATGCTTTGTGACGCATACCTGGCTCGCGCACCGCACCGAGCCCACCATAGATAAGAGGAGAGGCGACCATCGCTCGTCCAAGTTGCAGACACAGTTTTGTTGTTCGTTGCCCCATTTGAGGTTGTCCCTTCGTCGTGTTGCTTGTTTGTTACTACCAGTGTAGCAAGGGGGCGAGCTGTTAGTGGAGGTGGATCGGTACGTTGGACCAGCGGTGGAAACTTGGTTCGTTGTCATCTTGGTGGGTTTGGATGTGACGTTGACTTGTTGGAGGTCTCGCTGAGAAAGGCGATTATGCGGGTTGATTGCGACTAAGCAGCCTGGCCGTTGCAGGCATGGGGCGATTGAAACTACCCCCAAACCGAGACACACCACTCCGTAACACCAAGGAGACTGGTAGATACGGTAGACATGGAAGAGATCAAGGGTAAAGAGACAACGGTTCGAAGAAAGTTTGACCGCGAAGTTAAAGATGACGCCCTCAGGCTTGTCGAGCTATCGAATCGATCCCTCACGCAGGTAGCCCAGGAGTTAGACATCTTGAGAAGCCACCCTGTCCAACTAGATGTTTGAGGCTTACAAAGCCAAACGAGCAGCCAATGGCACTGGTCCTCATCGTCGAGGAGCATCGCCGGCTTTCCCAAATCGATACATCTTGGATCGCACTTGGACCTACGACGTGGCCCACGCGACCCTGCTTCGTGGTGTTAGGTGTCGATCGGCAACTGCTGATCGGGCGAGTGATCGGTGACCTCGGAGGAGGCGTCGGTCATAAGAGGACCTGCGATCGAGAACTAGTCTCACACCCAGCACAGCGGCTGATGCGGCTAGGCTAATGGTTGTTAATGCAAATAGTCGCCCCGAAGATTGGCGTACCACGCCCGGGTGAGCGAAGCAAAGCAATGAGATGAGATGAGATGAGATGAGATGAGATGAGATGAGTGAGGTATCGATGACAGACTATCTTGGTGGTGCATTTTCGATTGGTGGGTCGCTGCGAGTTGGCCGCCTCGGGTATGGCGCAATGCAGATTACAGGCCCCGGTGTTTGGGGCCCGCCTGCTGATCCCGAAGGCGCGAAGGCGGTTCTTCGACGCGCGGTAGAGCTCGGGGTTACCCTCATTGACACCGCGGACTCCTATGGCCCCTACATCAGTGAAGAACTCATCAGCGAGGCCCTGTATCCGTATCCGGCTGGCTTGGTGATTGCCACCAAGGCCGGATTGGTCCGGACAGGCCCCGGTGTTTGGGTGCCGGTTGGCCGCCCGGCGTATCTGCGTCAAGAGGCTGAGATGAGCCTTCGCAGGCTTCGTGTCGAGCGCCTTGACCTCTTCCAGCTCCATCGTGTCGATCCCGAGGTGCCATTGGCCGAGCAGATCGGCGTGCTCAGTGAGCTGCAAGCCGAGGGTAAGGTCGATCGTATCGGCCTCTCGGAGGTTGATGTCGATGTTGTGCGTGAGGCTCAGTCGTATGCCACCATCGATTCGGTGCAGAACCTGTACAACGTCGCAAACCGTCAATCAGAGGCAGTTCTTGACTACTGCGCATCGGAAGGCATTGGCTTCATCCCCTGGTTCCCGATCCAGACGGGCGCACTCGCCAGTGGCGATGGGGCACTCGGAGAGGTCGCACGTGAGGTTGGAGCGACGCCTGCACAGGTTGCGCTGGCATGGCTGCTGGCGAAGTCTCCGGTCATGCTCCCGATCCCAGGAACCTCCAGTGTCGCCCACGTCGAGGAGAATATCAAGGCCGCGGCCATCGTGCTCTCAGATGAACAGCTCGCCCGTTTGGACGCGCTGGCCTCGTAGTGGTTACCTGACACTCACACCAGCCTCCTGGTGCGGCGGGCTGGTGTGAGCACCTGGAGGGTGTGATCGATCCTTTCCAGCATGGTGGCGTTGGTGGTTAGGTGGCCCGTTGTGTGAGCAACCGGTCTCCAAGCACCACCGCGACGGCGGCCATCGCACAGCTTATGGCTGCAAACACCCACCCTGCGCTGTAACTGAAGTGGTTGATCAATACGCCGATGATGGTGGGTCCAAGCATGCCCCCCAGTCGACCCCCGAGCTGGGTCATACCGGTCGCCCTGGCAGGGGTGGCACGGTGTTTTTCGATCACGGCAAAGTTAAAGAGTCCATTCCAACCCCAACCGATCCCCAGCGCGATTACCGCCCCCGGAAGGATCAACGCACCCAGTTCGAGATTTTGCCCGATCGCGAGGACCGCATAGCCGGCGGCTCCGATGATCATCATGGTAGCAATCACTGAGAAGTGTGAAGAGCGTCGGCGATCCGCCAGGAAGCCGCTGGCGATTCGAACGATCACCGTCGCGGCTCCCGCGCTGGCGGCAATGAGGCCGGCCGTACCCTTTGCGATGTGGGCATGCACGGCGCCAGAGACCAGAAAGGCCGCCATGCCAGAGGCGCTCAACACGCCGAGCCCAATGCCGGTAGCAAGCAAGACGATGGGAACCTTGTCGATGCGAGGTAGCGTCTGCCCATGATTAAGTCGCCCAATCGCCCGTGGCTGGGTCGGCCGCGGCACCAGGATGGCGGTTGCGATGGATAGAATCGCCGCGAGTCCGAAGGCCCATCGCCACCCGACGGTGAGCGCGAGCGCTGGCACCGCGAGCCCTCCGAGCAGTGATGCGAACGGGACGGCAGCCTGCTTGATGCCAAAAGTGGCACCCTGTCGTCCGGGGGTGCCGCGCCGAGCGAGGAACAGATTCGAGGCCGTCGCGGTGGCAGCGCTGACCATGCCGCAGGGAAAGAGGAGCAGGGTTACCGTCCACCACGAGGAGGTTACGAGGGCGATGCCTGCGAGCAAGATGCTCCCGATGATGGGTGTCAACTTGAGGACCCGAACCCCTCCAAAGCGCTCGGCGACACGACCTGATGGCACTGCCCACGACGCCGCACCGAGGTAGTAGCTCGTGACTGCGAGGCCGAGCTCGGTGGTGGTAATCGGGAACGATTGGCGCATCTCGACGGCCAGTGCGCCGACCAGAAAGGCCGGAATCGACGCCATGCTTGTCGCCAAGACCGACACCAGGAGATCTCGATTGATGAGCTCATTGCCGAGTCGCTTGGGCTCCTTGGGTTGCGGGTTGCCCGGATGATTGGGTGGGTGCTCGCTCACACGTCGGCGGGGGGGTTCCCGAATGCGCGTGCTAGGTGGGGGCCAAGACGACCCGTGAGCGCAAGCGAAAGCATCCGATAATCGGCTAGCAGCGATGCGACGGGGTGAGAGAAGGTCTCTGGGCGGTTACGCTCAAAGACGAGGTGTGCAAACCAGGCCGGGATGTAGCCAGCCACGGGTGTCAGGAGAAGGTCACGTAAGCGACGAGCGCGAACGATCGTGTAGATTGCCAGGAGCGATCCTAGGTAATGGAGTGTGCGCGTTGAGCGTAGTGAGTGAGCCCGCAGGTACCGTAGCCAGAATTCGTCGTCCATATCCCTACTCTAGCGTTGGCCGTCGCCTGACACAAGAGACCGGGACGAACAGCTGGCACAAAAGAACAGGGCTTGCTGGCGTCAGGGGCACCGGTCGCATCATTGTCCAAAGGATGAGACGATAGGACTCGATCGGTCATATCCATCGACCGAGGCGCTATGCATCATCGCCTGTCGGAGGCGCCTCCTCTAAGAGGCCCGCATCGAGCCGCTGGGCGTCAGCGGCGATCTCGGAGACACTCGGGGCGCCGACATCTGTCGTAGTATGGGCGCGAGGTGCCGTCGAGTGCTCAGCCGTCTGGAGGGTCCTAGTCGTTCGGGGTGACTCAGTCGTTCGGGGTGACTCAGTCATGCGGAGTGATTCATTGACGAGATCGAGCTCATCGAGCTCACCATCCCTGCCATCGACCCCGTGTTCCAAGAAGCGCCGGGCCGAGGGGAGGACGCGTCGTTCTAAGGACCCAACCCCTTCGTTGTAGGCCTTGACGGCGGTGGCGAGGCCGCCACCCATCTTGGCCAGGTGGTCTCGAAAGACGCCGAGCCGTTGGTAAAGCTCGTGACCGATGGCGGCGATCTGGGCGGCGTTTTGCTCGAGTGCCTCTGATCGCCAGCCGAATGCCACGGCCTTGAGGAGGGGTAACAAGGTGGTTGGGGAGGCGATGATAACTGACTGTGTGAACGCCTCTTCGAGCAACGATGGTTTTGCGGCCAACGCCGCGCTCAAGAAGGCCTCGCCTGGGAGAAAGAGGACGACGAAGTCCAGGCTGTTATCCAGCCGCTCGGCGTAGCGACGGGAAGCGAGATCGCGAACCATGACCTCGAGCTGGTGGGCGTGCTCGGCGCGGAGGCTGATCCGCTCCTCGTCGGTCTCGGCCTCAGTCATGCGGAGGAAGGCGTCGAGGGGGGCTTTGGCATCGATGGCGATACACCGATTGCCAGGGAGGCGGACGATCACATCCGGTCGGCTGCGTCCAGTATCGTCTGTGAACGTCGGCTGCTCTTCGAAGTCGCAGTATCTGGTCATCCCGGCGAGTTCGATGACTCGGCGGAGCTGAACCTCACCCCATCCTCCCCGCACGGCTGGTTGGCGTAAGGCCTTGACGAGGCTCTCGGTCTGCTGACGCAATTGGGGAAGATGGATGGTCATGAGGTCGACAAGCGACTTGTCGAGGGCACCAAATTGCTGCCGTCGATTGTCTTGGAGGTCGCGCAACTCCAAGTTGAGGCGTTTGAGTTCTTCGTCGACCGGCTTGACGACGGTGTCGAAGGAGGTTTTAGCGGTGGCTGAAAACGCTTGTTCTGCACGAGTTGCGAGTTCGTCGGTGTAGCTTTTCATGGTGGTCGACACCTTGGCTTCTAGCAAGCCATGGGCATGTTCGATTGCCCGATCGAGTTCCTCTTGGACGACGTGGGCGGCGTTCACGCGCTCTTCGAGGCGTGCGCGATCCTGCTGGGCTTCGGCGAGGGCGTCGGATTTGGTGTCGAGCTCCTGGCGCAGTCGGGCGCACTCGTTGCGTAGCGCCTCTGAATCGCCAACATGGCGGTGGGCGAGGACGTAGCCGAGCAAGACTCCGAGAATCAACGCTAAGGCTACGGCAAGATAGACCATGACGCCTCCTTGGTGAGTAGTCTAAGGCGCAGGCCTGACAGATCAGCAACTGCGGTGGATGAGTAAGAGCAAGTGGGTAAGGCAACGTGGGAGCATCAAGAGGAGAGCATCAGGCAGATTGGAGCCGATTGCCCCTAGCGACGCTGGTGGTCGTCGCCCTGTTGGTGGTCTCGATGACGGTGGCCCAAACGGGAGCGACTGTGTCCCATCCACTGGGGCGATTGAGCTTGGCGAGCAACCATGTCGCGCCAGCGACCATGAGGATCACCTTTGAGGTTGTGCTCAAACCTCGTGATGAGGCGGCGCTGGTAGCGAGCGCATTCGCCCGCGCTGGGGCGCGCCCCGGAACGTATCTCTCGCCAGCGCAGTTTGGACTTCGCTGGGCACCTCCCCCGGCAACGGTCGACCTCGTTACTGACTATTTTCAAGACTTTGGCTTGAGCACCGCTGCGCGTTGGCCAGGCGGGTTGGTGCTGCCAGTCTCGGGCACGGTGGCCCAGGCCTCGAGTGCGCTTGGCGTCCACTTCGATGTGGCGCGACTCTCGAACGGGCGCTTGGTGGTGGTGGCTGACCGTTATCCGAAGCTTCCACACGCATTGCGTGATGAAATCGCGGGCGTTACCGGCCTCTTTGCCAATGGCTATTTCCCGGTCACCCCAAAGGTGGTGGGGACCAATGTTCGATCATCGTGTAGTGATCTTCTGCACGCCAATAGCTCTCATCTTGGGTATTCTCCGGCCTCCGTTGCCCGTTACTACCATCTTCCTCGCTTTGATCGAGCGCGTCCGGTGACGGTGGGGATCGCCGAGTTTGCCGATGTTGACACCGCAAGAACAACCCCGCTTGGGCGAAGCATAGAGACCTATGCCCACTGTCTCGCCGTCGGGGTACACCTTCGGGTGCAGCGTGTCAACGGCGGATCCACCAACACCAGCCATCGACACCTCGAGGAGGCGGCACTCGATATCGAGACGCTCCTCAGCGACGCTCCAGGAGTTCATCTGATCGTGTACACCGCAAGTTCTGGTGACGCCGATGCCCTGTATCTGCGCATGGTGTCCCAAGACCAGGCGAGCGTCTTATTGACGACCTGGGGCTCGTGTGAGGCCGATACCCCGGCCCAACAGCTACAGATCGAGCAGATTGCCTTTGCGCAAGCTGCCGTACAGGGCCAGACGGTTATCGCCGCCAGTGGTGATGACGGCTCTTCAGACTGTCTCGCCACCGATGGGGGTGATCGTCTTGCTGTTGATGATCCAGCCTCACAACCCTTGGTGACCGCAGTCGGTGGGGAGCAGTTTGTGACCCCGCTTGGACCTGACGCTCGCCCAGCGGTATACAATAGCGCGATCTATGCGGGCGCAAGCGGCGGCGGTGTCTCTAGCTTCTTCGGCGCACCACCGTACCAGCACCAGGTTAAAGGCGAGCTTCGACGTCAAGTAGGCAGACTCTGTCGATTCAAGGGTGGCTGCCGGCTGGTACCAGATGTCGCGATGATCGCTGTGGGTGCAAGGATTGATGTACCCGAGACCGGATGGTCCTTGTTGGGCGGAACGAGTCTGGCCGCCTCGGTTTTTGCCGCTGGGGTGGCTGACGTAGAGTCTGCGGTTGGGACTCGCCTTGGCCTTCTGAACCCATGGCTCTATCGACTCGATGCCGACGGTCAAGTCTTTCACCCGGTACGACAAGGGGGGAACGACTTTCGGCATCTGCACCCCGGTGACTTTCGGGCTACGGGCAGCTACAGCCTGGCGACTGGTTTAGGCACGCCCAATTTTGCAGACCTGTTGCGCGCCCTAGGCCAGCGCCTAGATCCGCCGCCAGCGTCGTGGGTCCGCACGCGCGATGACTTCCACCTGCGCGAGCTTACCGACGCATCCTAACGTCTGGGTTCTAGAGTGAATGGGTGGAAATCTCGAGGGCCATCAGACTCTATGGCGTGGGGCTTGGCCCAGGGGATCCAGCGTTGGTGACGCTCGGTGCGCTTCGGGTTCTCGAGCAGGTAGAGCTCATCATCGTACCGTCGAGTCATGCTCGTCCCGTTGGTCGAGCAGAGCAGGTTGTTCGTGCGCTGCTGGGTGACCCGACGCTGCTTAGGCTTGCGATGCCGATGACCCCGGGTTTGACGGGTGTCGGCGAGCGACGTCGAGTGTTACGAGATGCGATCCGTGCCAATGGGGCGCTCCTCGCCGACGCATCGTCATGTGCCTTTGCCACGCTCGGAGATCCAACGCTGTACTCCACGTTTTCACTCTTTGTCGAAGCCCTCGCTGAGGAGGGTGTCCGGACCTCAGTCACCGTGATCCCAGGGATACCAGCGTTTCTCTCACTGGCGAGCCTGACGACTACCAACCTGCTCGACAACGACGAGCGTTTGCATCTCATCCCTGCGACTGGAGAGGTCGCCGAGCTCGACGCCGCGCTTATGGACCCGGGCGCTGCAATCGTGATTTACAAGCTAACGTCGAACTTCGAGGCGATTCGGTCATTGATCGTTGCGCGGGGTAGACAGGAGGGCGCCATGGTGGGTTTGGAGTTGGGTACCGACGACATCCAGGTACTCACCCTCGAGCAGGCGCCCTCAACGGTGCCCTATTTCGCCACCATCATCGTTCCGGTGCTTCGGAGTCTCACATGAGTGCGACCACCCTGGTGCTTGGTGGAACGCGCTCAGGCAAGTCAGCCTTTGCCGAGTCGCTGCTCGAAGATGAACCGGCAGTCCACTACATCGCCACCCTCGCCCCCTCCTCGGATCCCTCCTTTGGCGAGCGGGTGGCGTTGCATCAGCGACGGCGAGGGCCGCGGTATTCGGTGCTCGAACTCGAAGAGCCAAAGGACCTCGTGCGCCTGCTCGGTTTTGACGATCATCCGGTGCTCTTGGACTCGATTGGAACCTGGATCGCTCGTATCGACGTCTGTGACACCGAGAGTATCAACCTCTTGACCCAACAGCTGATTGCCACCCTTCGAGTGCGGCGTAAGCCGCTGGTGATCGTCTCAGAAGAGGTTGGCCTCGCGGTTCACCCGATCACACCCGCTGGCCGCTGCTTTGTCGACGCGCTTGGCTCGATTAATCAGACGCTCGCTAGGGAGGCAGAGCACGTGTTCTTGGTGGTTGCTGGCATTCCGATCCCGCTGCATCAGTTTCGCCGCGCTGATGAGCGATGACTAGACGGAGTTGCCGGTGATCCTCTGTTTAACTCCATGCCTGGTACCAGCGGTGCACTCCTGGGCAACGATCCGGCGCCGTAGTCGAATACAGTTCTCGACCGTCATGGACCAGCGTTGATACGTCGAGGGTTCGATGGCGCCAGAGGTGCCGTGGCCTTTATGACGATGCTGCCTTTGGGCGGCACGCTCAACGTCGTCAGTTTGGTGGTCTTGCCGCTCACTGGCATCATCGTTGGACTCGTCGTGCTGGTCGGCTTTTGGGTGGGGGATCGATCGGGTTCGCCACTGGTTGGCGCCGTCGTCGCACTCGTCTTCGATGCCGCCATCACCCGGGGCCTGCACTACGATGCGGTGGCCGACACCGCCGATGGGCTTGCGGGATTCGTCGATCGCCAGCGACGTCTCGCGATCATGGATGAGCCGACGGTTGGTGCCTTTGCGGTGCTCGCGGTCACAATCGTGATACTCGCCCGCGTCGCGGCCTGGTCATCACTGGGTTTTCCATTCTACCTTGTCGGATTCTTCCTCTTGGGTCGCTGCCTCATGACGGGCTCGATGCTCTGGTTTGCGCCCGCCAAGGAGCGATCGTTGACGACTGTCTTTACGAGTGAACGACAACCGTGGATCACCTGGGTGTTGGGAGCGGAGGCGGCTGTGGGCATCGCCGGCGTCGTTGTGGGGGCGAATCTTTGGGTCTTGGTACCCATCGGTGTGGGGCTTGGCTTTGGCTTTGGGCTGATCGGTTTCGCACTCCGTCGCATCGGTGGCATCACCGGCGACGTGGTGGGCGCGGCTGGACTCGTGAGTGAATCGACGATGATGCTCGTGACTTCGATTCTCAGGATCCATGGCTAGGTTCTGGGCTCGAGTACCGGACGCGGGTGTAGTGCTCGGGGCGATGGCCCTCGATGCCGTGTTTGGCGATCCAGTGAACCGTTGGCATCCCGTACGCTGGTTCGGCTTGGCTGTGAGCAAACTCGAGCGTGTTGCCTATCGCGATTCCATCGCCGGCGGCGCGGCGTTCATGGGGTTGGCTCTTGGGCCCGTGTTAGCGGCTCCAACGCTGATTGCCCCAGGCGGTCGGCTGCTCGAGGGAGTGGTGCTGTGGTTGACCCTTGGTGGGCGTACGTTGTGCGATGAGGCAGAAGCGGTGGCGACGTTGCTCGAAGCTGGCGACCTGGCGGGTGCGAGACGACGGGTTCGAAGTCTTGTTGGCCGCGACACGGATGAGCTTGATGAAGCCGAAGTCGCCCGCGCGGTCATCGAGTCTGTGGCAGAGAATACCACCGATGCCGTTGTGGGTCCTCTTGTCTGGTACGCGATCGGTGGTCTGGAGGCAGCGATCGCCTTTCGCGCTATCAACACCCTGGATGCGATGGTGGGCCACAAGAACGATCGCTATCGCAACTTTGGTCTGTTCGCAGCCAAGGGCGATGATTTGGCCGTCACTCCAGCTGCACTGGTTGGTTTGGCCCTGACCTGGGGGATGGCGAGCGCCGATGGCCGGCGCCGCATAGCGTCCTGTCTGCGAGTGGTACCCGGCCACCCCTCGCTGAACGCCGGGTTGATTGAGGCTGGCTTTGCTGGTGCCGTAGGAGTACAGCTCGGTGGGGACAACCGCTACCAGGGTCGTTGGGTGGCGACCCCCCTCTTCGCTGGCGGCCAGACCCCTTCAGTGAGCGCTATTCGCCGAGCGTGTCAGCTGTCACGGAGGGTGGCTTGGCTCACCGGCCTCATCATGGTCGCTGGCGTGTGTATGGGGGACTGACACCCAACCGTGGGTGACACCTGGACGACGTTGTAATTGGTGCGATCTCCTGAGGACCCGTCGGTCGCGTGACGTTGTCGTATGCTGCGCGGCCAATCGCTCGCCGCCAACGCTTGGTCGACGGCCCTTTGGCGTCGTCGCGAGATTGGTGACGCGACAGCGGGGATGGATGTCAGCGCGTTGGCGTTGATCGCTCCAAGCAATTGCTCACCAATCCACTGCTCGCCGAGCGTTGTTCACGCGTCGATGGCTGGGCGTCTGCGCTGACAGGGATGCTGGGGCACAACACTCGTAGGCCAGGATTTGTGATGGGTGATCGTGGCGATCAATAGTTGTCACAAAAGCTGGGCACAGCGAATCGATTGGTTCTGACGGTCTTATCGGACAAGGCCGCGTAGCGCTACTTCCTCTGGCGGCAGTAGCGAGAATTGACGGGATGGATGGGGGCTGGTGCGACTGAGAGCAACCTGGCAAAACTTGTAGCTCCTATCGCGCAATCCAAAGATTGATCCGGCAACGAAACTCTAGCATGAACAGACTTAGAGCCATCATTCTTGCAGGAATTCTTGTACTTGGCGCCGGCCTCGTGCTGGCGGCTTGTGGTTCAAGTGGCCAAAGCGTTGGCGCGTCCAACTTACATCCGGGCACATCTGCTTCTGGTAAGTCAGTCACTATTGTCATCAGCAACTTTCAGTTCATCCCCGATGAGGTAACTGTTCATCAGGGAGAAGAGGTCATCATACACAACGAGGATTCCGTTGGCCATACGTTTACGGCGGTTAACCGAAGCTTCAATACTGGCGTGATCCCGCCAGGGCACACCGTTCATATCATCATCCACAACAAGCCTGGAACTTACCCATTTCTCTGTCTTATTCACCAGTTTATGACCGGAACACTCGTTGTTGTGAAGTAGGGAGGCGCCTTAGATCCACAGCAAGCAGTCGTCGTTTACCAGTAAGTATCTCAGTAATAAAGGAGTAAAGAAGTGACCAACGATAAATTTGATCCGCGTCCACTGAATGAGCTCATCGAGCAATCGAATGATCTGCAGTCGGATACGATGCACCAAGCCCGTGAAGGGTTCGCCGAGACGGTAGAACTTGGACACGAGTTGCGAAGTCGTAACGAACTTGACCCCGACGAGGCTGCGGCGGTCGCAAATGAGCGGCGCACCATGTTGCGAACCGGCCTCTTTGGAGCCGGAGCCTTGGCCGCCGCGGGGTTTGGAGCCGCGCTCTTTAGTCTCGAGTCGACACCAGCGTTCGCTTCGGCGCCCACCGATGTCCAGATTCTCCAGAGTAACGCCTCCATCGAGGTCATCGCCATCAATACGTACAAGACAGCCTTGACCCTTCCCTACATCGGTGGCTCGAGCGCTAATGGCGTGATCAAGGCGTTCGCCGAGACCACCATGCACCAGCATGAGGAACACTTAAGCGCCTTCAATGCAGCGGCGAAGTCGCTCGGTGGTTCGCCACAAAACAGTGCAGATCCGGCACTCGTCCCCGTCGTTAAGGCGGCGGTAGCCAAGATCACCGGTCCCGAGGCTGTCGTGGCGTTGGCGTTGGAGCTGGAGCAGGCGGCTGCTGAGACCTACGTCAAGGCAACCGGTGTTATCACCTCCAAGAGTGCGAGGACCCTCACGGCGTCGGTGATGGGCGTGGAGGCCCAGCACGCATCGATTCTGCTCGCGGTACAGGCGCTCTTGAAGGCGAATGCGCCTCAGTTGATTGCCCTACCACCAAACGCCGCTGCGTTGCCGGCAGCCGCCGGCTCGATCGGCTTCCCGGATGCTTTCTTCCCGATCGCAAACGCGCGACCACTTGGGGAAGGAGCCGTTCAGTGAGACACCGTAATCGTACAAACAATCAGCAAGAGAACACGAGTAGCTATAAAGGAGTGGTCATGGATATCAGCGAAGCGGAGTTGGCGGCCAAGGTTGTCGAACTCGATGAGATCCATCATGACGTGAGTCTGCCTGCCATGCAGGCAGAGGCCCATGAATGGTCAGAACGGGTAGCGCAAGAGCGCTCAGCGGTTGAGGCACGGTCACGATTGAACCGCAGGACCTTCCTGCTTGGGGTCGGTGCCACCGTTGGTGCTGGCGCCCTGCTGGCCGCCTGTGGCTCGACCTCGTCGTCCAAGAAGTCATCGTCGAGCTCGAGCGCGCCGACCTTGTCGCCAGCGACGCTGACCGATCTCCATGTTGCAGCCCTGGCTGCAAGCCTTGAAAACCTTGGTGTCTATGCCTACACCGCTGGTATCAATGCGGCCAAGGCTGGCAAGCTTGGGTCGGTGCCACCGGCGATCGTCGTATTCGCAGAGACGGCGCGCGCCCAGCACAAGGAGCATGGTGCGGCCTGGAATGCCATCCTGCGCTCGGCGGGTAAGCCCGCGGTTACCGTCACCGATCCGGTCCTGACCCCAGTTGTCAACAAGGACTTCGCTTCGGTCACCAACACCGTCGACTTGGCCAAGCTGGCATTGGAGATCGAGAACATCGCAGGCGAGACCTACCTGTCGGCGATCGGAGTACTCTCCGAGCCTGCGGCGATTCGTACGGCGGCCAGTATCGAGCCGGTGGAGATGCAGCACTCGGCCATCCTCAACTTTGTCTTGGGAACCTATCCAGTACCGAACGCCTTTGAGCCGACGACACTGGCGCGCCCGACGTCTGACTACACAAAACTCTAAGAGGTTGAGCCTCTGGCGATTGGGGCTCTGAACCTAGCCATCCCTATCATGGGCGAGTGATCGCCTCATCGATATCGCGACCAAGAACCGGCTCCATGCGGTGGAGCCGGTTCTTGGGTGTCTGGGCGGTGATTCGGTAAGGTTCGCCGCTAAGGTCAGTGCATGAGCACACAGCGGTCATTACGACTTGAAGATCTAGGGGTTCGACCTATACCGGGAATGACGCTGCCAAGTCAGGTAACGTTTGGCCCGACCGGCGATCGCCTGTATTACCTTGCGCCCGAGGCTGATGGGCGACTAGCGCTCTTTGGCTTCGATGTCGAGGATGGCAGCGAGCGCCTGGTGTTGGCGGCGCCGACGACCGAGGGTCAAGGTCAAGAGACGCTCGAGGAGGAGTTGCGTAAACAGCGATTGCGCCAGACGCTCGGTGGGGTCAGCGGTTTTCAGATCATCGACGAGCGGCGCGCCCTTGTCAACATCGGCGGTGCGTTGCAGTTAATCGATCTCATCAACGGGAGCAAGCTCGATGGTTTCGATCTCTCAGGCCTCTTAGAGGTTGTGAAGTGGACCGATGAGTGTCTGATCGCGACGACTGGACACGAGATCGTACTGGTCTCGTCTAATGGTCAACGCGACAGCATCGTCTCCGTTGCCGGGGAGGGCATGTCAGTGGGGGTGGCTGAGTACGTTGCCCAAGAGGAGTTGGACCGCATGAGCGGACTCTGGCTGGATCCCTCCGGCAAGTACCTTGCCTACACGGAGGTCGACGAGTCCCGTGTCCAACAGCATCGCATCGTCCGTAGCGATGTACATCCAAATATCGTCGAGGAGTATCGCTACCCTTTCGTCGGCGCCACGAACGCCTCGGTTGCACTGTGCATGATCGAGCTTGCGACGAAGACGCGGACAGTCATCGCACATTTCGATGACCGCTCCTACTTGGGCAACGTCGTTTGGCTCGACCCACAACGCCTGGCCTTCTCGATGTTAAATAGAGAGCAAAATCGGTTGACTCGCTCAATCTTTCAGGTGAGCGACGCCGTATGTGTCGATTGGGACGCTGAAGATGGTGCACCGTGGGTCAACCTCCCTGAGCGGGAGTTTGCCTTTGAAGGTGATCTGCTCACGACCTCCGAGGCCGAGGATGGACATGGCCGCCTCGTTCGCCTTGGGGCTGATGGATCCCGAAGCACTATCGGTGATGTCGTTGTGCGTCGACTGTTAGCTCTCGCGGGTTCATCCCTCTTGCTGGTCGCCACGGGTGAGGTGCCGACCCAGGAGTGGCTGTATCTGGTGGATCTCAACAGTGGTGACTTCCAACGTCTAGCAAGCGACGACACGATGGCGACGGGTGTGCTGGCTCCAGGAGGGGAGCGAGTCTACGTTGAGGCATCCAGTCGGAGGCAGCCACCACGTTCTCTGCTGATCTCGACCCGGCCCGCCGTGGACGAAGCGGTGCAGACGATTCGCGCGAGCACACCTCCATTTGACCTTGTGACTCCGGAGCTCTTCGATATCGGGGCTGCGACTGGTGAGACGCTCTATGGTGCTCTCTACCTACCGCCTGAGGAGCACAGAGCTGGAGCCCCTCTGATCGTATCGGTGTATGGGGGTCCCCAAGCCCAACTGGTCACTGACTCGTATGGCCTCACGCTTGACCTGCAGGCACAGTATCTGGCATCATGTGGTGCCGTGGTCGTCAAACTCGATAACCGCGGGAGTTATGGGCGTGGTCGGACGTTTGAGGCGTATCTCTCAGGGCATTTCGGGGAGGTGGAGTTGGCCGACCAGTTGGAGGCCGTTCAGTATTGTCAACGCCGTTTTGGCACCGACCCGAACCGGGTTGGCATCTATGGATGGAGCTATGGGGGCTACATGACGTTGATAGCGATGACGAGGGCGCCTGAGGTGTTCCGCGTCGGGGTCGCGGGAGCCCCTTGTGTCGACTTTCGTTGGTACGATACCGCCTACACCGAGCGCTACCTTGGCGATCCGATTCGCAATCGCGATGGGTATGACCGAACGTCGGTCTTGGATCAACTCGAGGGACTGCAGGGGAAGCTCATGATAATCCATGGTTTGATGGACGAGAATGTCCACTTTGGCCATACGGCGTCATTCATTTCCCGGGCGAACGAGCTTGGTCGGGATCTGGAGCTGGTGGTGCTGCCAGCGAGCCGTCACGCGCCGGTTGATGCCCCGAGCCTCACGCGAGTTGCGACCAGTCGGACGGAGTTTCTTCTTCGACATCTTGATCTCGAGAGCCATGATCTCGAGAGCTCAGTCGATAACTAGCGAGCCGACAGTGAGACAGTCAACCGACAGCTTGCGAGCAAAGGACAGCTGAAGTTCCTCTGAGAGGCGATGTTTGTCCTTCGCAAGTGCCCTTCGAGGGGCGGTAGGTTGTGCTGGTGAGAGATTGCTCTGTCAGCGATACATTCCGTCTGGCGCTCGCCAGCCCGCCTGGCGAGGGCTACCCCGGGTTTTTGGGCTCCTTGGTCGTCGGTCGGCAATTGACGCTTGGCACTGGACGCTCCTGGTCGACTCAGCGTTGCCCGCGTCCTTTGGTGGTTCGCGATGTTGCAGCACTCAGGGGTTGATTGGCCGCCTTCATCGCTGACCCGGCGGGTTGTCTTGGCGGCGATCTTCGTCGTGTCGCTGGCCATTGCAGTGGTGGGGGTGCTCGACGTTCAAGTCACGCTAGCTCCGGTTCGGCCATCGCTGCTGGTCCTGCCGCGACAAGCATCGGTCGTTGGCGTCGTGGATGGCAAACCGTCGCATCGCTTGGTTGGCATCGGGGCATCCGGAGCCTGGTGGTCCGATCCCGCCTATGCGTTGGGTGCACGGGATCGACGTCGCATTGGCCAACTTCTCTATGGCCCCCACGGTCTTGCTCTGTCGCAATTTCGGTTTAACATCGGCGGTGGGGGTGTTGGCGTGACCACGTGGTGGAAGGCTCCCCCAACCTGGTATCTCCCAAACGGTTCGTTTGACTTTACGAGCGATGCTCGAGCCGTGTATTTCCTCCGTCAGGCCGCTAAGGCTGGTGTGCATGATCTCGTGGGCTTTGTGAACTCGGCGCCGCCGGAGTTTACCTCCAATCACCAGAGTTGTGGAGGTACGCTGTTGGCGAGCGCGATTGGGCCCTATGCGCTCGAACTCGCGCAAACGGTGGAAGGGATCGATACTCATTTTGGTATCAAACTCAGCTACGTCTCCCCGATGAACGAACCGATCGGGTCTCAGGCATCCTGCCACCAGGAGGGTATGGCGGTACCGATTGACGAGCGTGGCCCGCTGGTGGTGGCGCTCAGTCACGACCTGTCACAACTTGCCCCGTGGTGTCATGTGATCGCCGATGAGTCCGCCTTTGTCGCCAACGGATTTCTTATCAATACTCCCAAATGGTTGCGCTATCCCGGCGCTTCCAAGGCGGTCGTGGCCCTCACCTACCATGGGTACGACTATCCCGATGCCGCGACATTGCGCAAGGTCCACCAGCTTGTTACTAGAGAGCACCATCAGGTTTGGGCGAGTGAGATCTGCTGTCACACGCCGAATGGGTTTGCCTACCAATACGACCCAACCATGATCTCAGGTATCTGGCTTGCGGATACCATCTACAACGATCTCATGGTTGCCCAAGCATCGGCGTTCGACTGGTGGTTAGCGCTGTCACCGGATCTCGGTTGCAACCCGGCTTCGGACCCAACATGCTTCTCAGACATCAACGCCCTGGGTCGTAACGATGGCTTGATCTACTTTGACCTCAACGGAGGCAAAGACGATGATCGTCGACTTTACCTGACGAAGCGATACTGGGTGATGGCGAACTTCTCTCGCTATTTACGCCCCGGGGCCGAGCTCTACCCGGTGGCCACTTCGGATGCCAGGATCAAGGCGCTGGCGGCTCGTGAGGGTAACAAAGAGATCGTTATCGCCATTAATCGCACGCCGGTAGGGTCACCAGCTACGCCGTTGATTTTGGACTTTCCATCGTCAAGGGATCATCTCGTCCCTGATTACGCTGTGGAGACCTCCTT
Organism: Ferrimicrobium sp.; assembly: GCA_022690815.1. Classification (NCBI taxonomy): domain Bacteria; kingdom Bacillati; phylum Actinomycetota; class Acidimicrobiia; order Acidimicrobiales; family Acidimicrobiaceae; genus Ferrimicrobium; species Ferrimicrobium sp. The sequence goes on along the minus strand of JALCZJ010000024.1, from coordinate 15,942 downwards.
TAGCGACAGCCTCAAACCAGTGGCGAACCCCACCGTGACTGGCTCGATTATTGCGACACTGAGTCAGCCATTCAGCGTCACCACGTACGTTTTCACCAGAGCGAGCAAGTAGCCTGAACAGTACCGGAAGGAGGTTTGCTTGGCACTGCGATATGCGATGGTTTTAGCGGCTGGCAAGGGAACGCGGATGGCCTCAGAGCGACCCAAGCCGTTAATGAAGATCTGCGGAGTCTCGATGCTTCGCCACGTGATGACGGCGGTCCTTGGACTTGCGGATCTTGAGCGGGTAGTAGTCGTCGTCGGTCATCAGGCGGAGCTTATTGAGGCTCAGTTGCACGGCTACGATCACCAAGCCCCGGAGATCGTCGCCGCACGGCAACCACGCCAGCGCGGCACTGGCGATGCCGTTTTGGCGGGACTTTCTCGATTGCCCGACCTTTTGCCTGGGGTTGGAGGATCGGGATCGGAGGTGCTGGTACTACCAGCGGACACCCCGCTCATCACGACGGCCACCCTCAGCGCGCTGGCCTTAGAGCATGCCAAGGCCGGTAATGTTGCAACCATCCTCACCATGGAGGTGGATGACCCTACCGGGTACGGTCGCATCGTGCGTAACACCAAGGGAGCAGTTACCCACATCGTCGAAGATCGAGACCTCGTGGGCGATCAGCGCGAGATTCGGGAGGTCAATACCGGTATATACCTGTTCGACCTGGCGGTTTTGCCGGTCGCTCTGCGCCGACTGGCGCCCACCAATGCACAACGGGAGTACTACCTCACCGACGCAGTCGGGTTGCTCGCCCAATCTGGGTATCAGGTCGGCGTGCAGTCGGTCGCCGATATTCACGAGACACGAGGGGTCAACGATCTTGCTCAGTTGGTTGAGGCCGAAGAGTTGATGCGTGAGCGTATCTTGCGTGGTCATATTCGCCGAGGGGTGATGATGGTTCGACCGGAGACGATCACCATCGATGCCCAGGTCGAGATCGGGTCGGGCAGCACCATCTGGCCGAACACCCTCTTGCTTGGACGTACCACAATCGGCGCTGCCACTGAGATCGGGCCTGGCTCGACGTTGATCGACACCGTAGTTGGCGATGGGACCCGGCTGGTTCGAGTTGATGCCTCGGGTGTGGCCATTGGTAGTGGAGTGCAGGCCGGTCCATACGTCTCCATCCGCGATGGTGTCGTGGTTCCAGATCATGGGGTGATCGAGCCGTTTTCGTTGCTCAAGTAAGCGTTGGAACCCATCGTTGTACTTGTATGCATGGTCTCGCATTGGAGGGGGGTCTAGCGTCTTGTAGGAGCACTACCTGGTCAACCTCAGCGCCAAGATCGGGGGTTGGTTGCGGGTTCAAAGAGCCGTCGCCATAGCTCAATCTGAGACGATGGAGCGGCTCGCCTCTGATGAGAGCAGTGCCTAGTCCACAGGCGATAGTACTGTGTCCATGAGCTTGTAGTGTGTCCAGTAGCTAGTACTATGGGCTGCGACCATGGCGGTCACCACAACGAACGAAGGAGCTTTCGATGGAGCTGGTCCCAAGGAAACGGCTTGAGCTTTTTTCGGGTAGGGCCCACCCCGAGCTGGCTCGCGAGGTCGCCGATCATCTCCAGATCCAGCTAGGAGAGTTGACGCTTCGTGAGTTCTCTGATGGGGAGATCTACTCGCGGTTCGACCAGTCGGTGAGGGGCAAGGATATCTTCCTCCTACAGACCCATGCTGGCCCTGTGAATGATTCGATTTTTGAGCAGCTGATCATGGTCGATGCCGCCAAGCGAGCCTCGGCAAAGCGGATCACCGCCGTGTGCCCCTACTACGGTTACTCTCGCCAAGATCGCAAGGCGTCGGGTCGTGAGCCCATCACCGCCAAACTTGTTGCCGATCTCTTTAAGGCCGCCGGTGCGGACCGAATCATCTCGGTCGACCTTCATTCCGGTCAGATCCAAGGGTTTTTTGATGGTCCAGTCGATCATCTGACCGCAACCCAGGTGCTGACGGACTATCTCCGCGCTCAAAACGCCGACGATCTCGTCATTGTCGCGCCGGATGCTGGACGGGTGAAGGTGGCAGAGCGCTATGCCCAAAAGCTCCAGGCAGGGCTCGCCGTCGTCCACAAGAGTCGACCGAAGAACATGGCCAACGTGGTCAACGCGCTCAATGTCGTTGGCGACGTCGCTGACAAGCGTTGTGTCATCGTCGATGACATGATCGATACCGCGGGAACCGTGACGGCGGCCGCCGATCTCTTGCTCGACCGTGGCGCTAACGATGTTTGGGTGATGGCGACACACCCGATCCTCTCCGGCCCGGCGATGAAGCGGCTCGCGGATTCGAGCATCAGCCGCGTCATCGTTACCAACACCTTGCCGTTGACGGGCGATCGTCTCATCGACAAGATCGAGGTGGTCTCCATCGCCAAGGTGATTGCCGACGCAATCGCGGCCGTCTTCGAGGATGGGTCGGTCTCAGAGCTGTTTCATGGCGATAACCTGTCATAGTGGCGGTGCCGAGAGGCAAGCGCAGTGGGCCAAACTATGCTCTTTATGTTGATTCTGAAAAACTACATCGTCGCTGAGGCTTGGTGCCTCGAAGAGACTGATGCTTGAAAAAGTGAGGTTGTTGTGGCCAAGGTTATCGCTTACGAGGGTCGTGAGCCAGGAAGCCCCCAAAGTCGGCGGTTGCGTGCCGAAGGTAAAGTGCCAGCCGTGGTGTACGGGGCTAACTCGGAGCCGCGGAGTCTCTTCGTCGATGCCCATGATTTTGAGACCGCGCTTGGACATCGTGTCAACGTCGGTGCGTTGATGGATCTCGAGGTGGCAGGCAAGGTTACCACCGTGCAGCTGCAGGAGCTCCAGCGGCATCCGGTCCGCCGGACGCTGAGCCATCTTGACTTTCTGGCCATCAATGTCCGCGAAGAGATGGAGGCTACCATCGAGTTGCGCTCGGTGAGTGAGGCGATCGAGATGGAGGAGCCGAGCCTTCGGGTTCGGGGTCACGTGAAGGACATCCCAGACTTCCTTGAGATCTCGTTGGAGATGCTGAACGAGGCCGAGACGCTCACCGCCGGTCAAATCCCCCTTGCAAAGGGCCTTGCGCTCATCGGCGATCCTGAGACGGTCGTCGCACGCCTGGCCGACAAGCTTTAACTGCCATCTCCGAGGAGGTGACCAGCTCGGTTTTGGTAGTTGGACTGGGTAACCCAGGCTCCCGGTATCGGGGAACTCGCCACAACATGGGTTTTGAGGTGGCTGAGGCGGTTGCGCAAGAGTATGGTGTAGCGCTCGTCCGCAGATCCCATGGTGTGGTTGGCAGCGCCGCCATCGGCGATCATGATGTTCATATTCTGTTGCCTCAGACCTTTATGAACGAGTCGGGGCTCGCCGTCGCGGAGTTTGTGCGCTACAACCCGGTGCAGTATCCAGCTGGACTGATCGTTATCCATGATGAGCTCGATCTTGAGCCAGGGGTAGTGCGTGTCAAGGTCGGTGGTGGACTCGCCGGTCATAACGGGCTCAAGTCGATCGTGCATCATATCCACACACAAAACTTCGTTCGGATCAGGGTAGGTATTGGACGGCCGGTTGGTCGCCCGTCCGTGGTCGATTATGTTCTCCAGCGCCCCAGGCCCGAGGATCGAGCCGAGCTCGATGCTGCCGTTCAACGTGGGGTTTGTGCGGTTCGCGACGTGATCGAGGTCGGTCCTGAGCGTGCGATGACCGAGTACAATCGGCGGGTTGGCTGATGTCTTCGACCCTCCTCGCCCGGCTCATCGACCAGATCGGTGGTGTCGTCGACCGCGATCTGCTCGGACCTGCCGCTGGGGCATCCGCGGCGCTGATGGCCAAGAGCGCGAAGGGCCGCAACGTCATGCTCATTGTTGCCAGCGAAGATGAAGCGCAAACCTATGCCTACGATCTCGCGCAGCTACAAGACGATCATCGATGCCTGTGGCTGCCGGCGTGGGACACCGTGCCTTTTGAACGCGTCGCTCCCTCGATGCGCACCGTCGGGCGCCGACTTCGGGCGCTCGCCGCCTTGGAAGACAAGTCCGAGACGGGCGTCATCGTCGTCGCATCCATCCGAGGGGCTCTGCAACGGTTGGTACCAAGCGCCGTCAACATCAAGGGGTACACACTCCACGTCGGGGCGATGACCCCCCAGGCTGAACTGACCCAGTATCTAGCGGACAGCGGCTACCTGCGGGAGTCCCAGGTTTCGAGTCCTGGGGAGTTCGCGGTGCGGGGTTCGATCGTGGATTGCTTTCCTCCAGATTGTGCCTACCCGATTCGAGCTGACTTCTTCGGTGACGAGCTAGATCGCCTCGTCGCATTCGATGCCTCGTCACAGCTGACCGTCGATTCGCTTGCCCAATGCGACATCCTCCCGGCCAAAGAGGTACTCCTTGATGATTCGTTGCGGGCTGGCTTCCTCGAGCTCGCCCAGCGCGCTCCAGTGCTCGCCGATAGGATCGCCGAACTCGTGAATGGGGTGAGCGCCGATCCACTCGAGAGCCTCCTGCCGCTCGTACTCGACCATGAGGCAGTGTTGCCCACTGACCTGCTCAGCGATGATGATGTGCTCATGGTGGCTGGTGGTTCGCTGCTTGAGGCCGAGTCCGTGCGCATCCGATCCGATGAGCAGTCGATGGCCGAGGCATTGGGGCCCACATGGGGTCTCGATGTCATCCCTGCGACGGCTGGCTTGCTCGCGCCCTTCGAACACTTAGATCATAGCGCGGCCAATCGCATCGATTTGGCTCTCCATGACGGAGATCCAGATGTCGTGAGGATCGACCATCGTGACATGCCAGGTTTCGCCGAGCGGGTCAGCTTGCTCGTTGGTGAGGGTTATCGCGTTATCGTAACGGCTGAGTCCACATCACGCCTTCGGGCGCTTCGTACGACGTTCGCCAGCTTTGATCGCCATGGCGTCGTGCTCGGCCAAGATGGCCCCGAGCCGTCCACACCAGGGTTGTATCTGGCAGAGGCTGTGCGGTTGTATCACTCCTTTCAATCAAGGGCTGCCAAGATCGCGGTGATTGCAGACGCCGATCTTGTTCGACCGCTTGTGGCACCCACACCCAAGCGACGGGCGATGCGCACCGCCACCTCGACCCTCGACGATCTTGCCCCGGGCACCTTGGTGGTCCATGAAACCTATGGCGTCGCGCGCTATCAGGGCATCGTCTCACGCTCCATTGCCGAGGTTGAGCGCGACTATCTGCTGCTTGAATTCGGCGGCAAGGACAAGATCTATCTCCCCTCCGACCAGACGGATCGCATTACCCTCTATGTCGGAGGCGAAAACCCAGCGCTGTCAAGGCTTGGCTCCAGAGAATGGAGTCAACAGGTGCGCAAAGCGCGTAGGGCCGCCAACGAGGTTGCCCAAGAGCTGGTGGTGCTGTATCAGAAGCGCCTCATCACCGCAGGCCATGCCAAGGAGGCCGATTCGGTCTGGCAGAGCGAGTTAGAGTCAGCCTTCCCCTATGAGCTCACCCCTGATCAGCTCACGGCCATCGAGGAGACCAAGCGCGACCTCGAGCAACCAACCCCGATGGATCGGATGATCTGTGGCGATGTCGGTTTTGGCAAGACCGAGGTGGCGATACGAGCGGCCTTTAAGACGATTCAAAGCGGCTCCCAGGTGGCGATCCTGGTCCCCACCACGATCCTCGCCCAACAGCATTACGACACCTTCCAGGAGCGCTTCGAGCCCTACGGGGTCAAGGTGGGGCTGTTGTCTCGATTTGTGAGTGGGCGCGAGGTGAAACGGCTCAAGGAGGAGTTGCGACTCGGCACCCTCGACTGTCTCGTGGCGACCCACTCACTCGTCTCGAAGGAGATCGACTTCAAGCGCCTTGGTCTGCTGGTCATCGACGAAGAACAGCGCTTTGGTGTCCAACACAAGGAGTTCTGGAAGACGCGACACCCGGATCTCGATGTGTTGACCTTGTCGGCCACGCCGATCCCACGCACCCTCGAGCTCTCTCTTGTTGGTGTGCGGGACATGTCGCTGCTGCGCACGCCACCATTGGATCGACAGCCGATTCTCACTCACGTCGGACCAGATGACGATGCTGCGATTTCTGAGGCCATTCGACGCGAGCTCATCCGCGGTGGTCAGGTGTTTTACGTACATAATCGGGTACGCGATATCCAGTCAGTCGCTCGCAAGGTTGCTGATCTGGTGCCAAATGCTCGCATTCTGATCGCCCATGGCCAGCTTCCAGAACACGAACTTGAGCGCGTCGTCAACGATTTTTGGCATCGGCACGCCGACGTGCTCGTCTGCACCACCATCATCGAGAGCGGTATCGATCTGCCCTCGGTCAACACCCTCATTGTTGATCATGCTGAGGATCTCGGTCTTGGCCAGCTGCACCAGTTGCGTGGACGAGTCGGTCGCTCGGGGCAGCGAGCCTATGCCTATCTGTTTTATCCACGCACCAAGCCCCTGTCTGAGATCGCTCTGGAGCGGCTACGGACCATCGTTGAGAATACCGACCTCGGTGCCGGTTATCGGATTGCCATGCGCGACCTCGAGCTCCGTGGTGCCGGGACGTTCCTTGGCCAACGCCAGTCCGGTCACATGAGTGCGGTCGGTTACGAGTTGTACGTGCGCCTTGTCGCCGAAGCGGTGGCCCAGATGAAGGGTGATGAGACCATCGAGCCCGCCGAGATCAATATCGACCTTCCGGTGTCCTACTCGATCCCAGCAAGTTATGTCGAGGATGAGGCGACCCGTATGGATCTCTATCGCCGATTTGCGCTTGCACGCAGCGACGCCGAGGTCGGTGAACTCGCTGATGAGTTGTCTGATCGGTTCGGACCCTATCCTTCGGCTGTCGTCAATCTCCTCGACATGACCCGTCTCAAGCTCGGACTCCTCGCCCGTGGCGTGCGCGAGGTGGGTTCGCGTCGCTCCCCACGCTCCGGAACCATGGAGGTCTTCCTGCGGCCCGTGACGCTCCGTCCCTCTGAGGAGGTCCGGCTGCGACGACTGAGGTCGCGACCGACGTACCGTGCGTCCGATCAAGAGATCGTGATACCGTTTCGACCTCGTGATGACCTGATCGGGCTGGTTCGTGAAATCATTATGGGTTCGACGAATTCGCCCTCCTAGGGTAGATCTAGTAGGATGAGGTGGCTGTGAAGCCAAGGAGGAGTATGTCGTCGCACAGGTTGTTGAAGTTTCTACCGCTGTCGCTAGGTCTGGTGTTGGCGAGCTGTTCGACCATCGGTTATGCAGCGAAGGTGGGACCCGAAACCATCACCAACTCGCAGCTGCAAACAGAACTTCGCCAAGTCTCTGCGAATTCGGCCTTCGATGCTTTGCTGAAGAAGAACAAGTCTCCGGTTTTTGGGCCTGACAAGAAGAGCTACACGACGCTATTTGTCGACAATATTTTAAATCGACGGATCACTATTGACCGCATCCTCCAAGAGGAGCACCAATTGGGGTTGACCTCGACTCCACTTGAGGACCAGTTAGCGAAGGCGTTGACGATCCAATCAGTAGGGTCTCAGACGACCTTCAATGACTTCTCGAAGGCCTACCAAACACAACTCGTGAGCGATACCCGTGCGATCGTTACGATGGAGGCTCACCTCGCCAATGTGGCGTTGACGACCTCGGGTGTTCAGGCCTATTATGCGAGCCATCGCGCCAACTTTGTCGATGTCTGCTCTTCTGAGATCCTTGAGACTTCGCCCCTGGAAGCCGAAGCGGTGTTGGCCAAGATCAAGGGAGGCCTTTCGTTCGCCGCCGCGGCGGACCGGTACTCTGAAAACAAGAGCAGTCAGTCACCTGGTGGTGCGGTCGGTTGTGGCACGATCGCCCAGTATGAGCAGGTACTTGGCGCCGGATACGCGAACGCGATCAAGACACTGCCGGTCAATTATCCTTCGTTGCCGGTGCAGATTTCGCAAGGTTTCTCGATCATCGAGGTCACGTCTCGGACACTCATTCCGTTCCGTAACGCGGAGCTAAGTGCCGCCAATGACGAGTTGGCCCACGGATCGGCACTTTTAAATAGCTTTCTTGCTCGTGACTCTAAGACAGAGCCACTCAAGGTCAACCCCGAGTACGGGCGTGTCAAAGACGTGGCTGGGGTTCTACAGGTCGCTCCGAATAACGGCCCGAGTTCCAAGGCGCTGCGGCAATATTTCACGCCGGGGCTTATCGGTTAACATAGACAAAGATACGGTGCACAGCGGGGTTGGTGCGCTTCGACACTGACCAAACGGCGTGTCTTCGGATCTCGTTGCGTTGTCAATGGATAGGGCGATCGGTTGTGGGACGTCTGTGGTCACAGAGCCTTCGATGTCCCCAGCTGTTGACGTAACTGGCTACTGGCATAGTGGGTAATCGATGCGTAGGGTGTCTGATGGGAAGCGTCATCGATCCATTGGATCGAGATCCACGCCTACGTCGATGCTGTAGGTTGTGGGGCCGCTCGGCGTCGTGAGAGCATTCGAGCCCGCCTCAATCCTACGGCTGTCATCGTGATGCACAGCCGAGAGGCGGGTCGCGCTTTCGGGCTGTACGCCTGATACGGGCCTAGGTCTGATGGACGAGCCGAGTCAAGGCCGATCTTGAGCCGAGCTGATTGCGCTGACAATTCGTTGTGGGCTTAAGGGCAGGTTGATGTGGTGAACCCCGAGGTGAGAGAGCGCGTCGATGACGGCGTTCCAGACGGCCGGAGTTGCGCCGATCGTGCCGGATTCTCCGATCCCCTTTGCTCCGAGGGGATTCATGAAGGTGGGCGTCTCCTGATGTATCAGGGCAAATGACGGCAACTCCGTGGCCGAAATCATCGAGTAGTCCGCGAAGTTGGGTGTGAGGGGCGTCCCATCGCCACTGTAGCGAAACTCCTCGAGCAGCGCTTGAGCGATGCCTTGAGCGATGCCACCATGCACTTGGCCCTCAGCGAGTAGAGGACTCAAGATCTTTCCAGCATCGTCGACGGCGGTGAGGCTCACCAACCGCGTTTGACCGGTCTCGACATCGACCTCGACCACCGCAAGATGGGCTCCAAAGGGGAAGGTGGCATCCGCTGGATCGAAGTCGAGGGTCACGTCGAGTGGGTCGTCAAGCTCGCGAGCACGTTTGGCGAGTTCGGCCCAGTGGATTGTGATTGATGGACTACCCTGGACAAACGCCCCAGCTTGACCAAGCGCGATGTCGGCTTCGTTCGCCTCGAGCATCGCGGCCGCTACTCGCTTGGCTCGGATGCTGAGTTCGTGCGCTGCCCCTTGCACCGCTACTCCTCCAGTCTGGAGGGAACGCGATCCGAAGGTGCCGACACCGCGAGGTACAAGGTCGGTGTCGCCGGTGATGACCTGAACTTGGTCGAGGTCGATGCCGAGCTCGTTTGAGACCAGCATTGACCATGCCGTTGCATGGCCTTGACCGTGTGGCGAGGTTCCCGAGTAGGCGACGACGGAGCCGTCATCGCGAACCTCGACGCGTCCATATTCGCTGGAGCCCCCTCCGTTGGTGATTTCAACGTAGACGGCGAGGCCGATCCCGAGCTGCAGCGGCGCCTGATCGACTCGGCGCCGGCGCTGTTCGTCGCGGAGCTGCGCATAGCCAGCCTGCTCGCAGGCCGCGTCGAGCGCGCGGACATAGTCGCCGACGTCGTAGTTGGCACCCGTCGGTGTTGTGAAGGGGAAGGCATCGTTTGGGATCAGGTTGCGACGGCGGATTTCGACCGGATCCATCTCGAGCTCCAGGGCCAGCCGATCCATCATGCGTTCGATGGCGGCAGCCGCTTCGGGTCGTCCGGCTCCGCGGTACGCGGATATCGGGGTGGTGTTCGTGGCGACGGAGACGTAGGAGGTCTCGATCTTGGGTATCACGTAGGTGCCGGGTGCCATCAGCATGGTGAGGGTCGGAAGCAGCGCGCCGAAGGCTGGATATGCTCCGCTGTCTTGGATAATGTGAAGGCGATACCCCACAAGCGTCCCATCTCGCTTGGCTCCAATCTCAACGTACTGGATTTGGGCACGGCCGTGGACGAGACCGAGCATCGATCGACTCCGGTCCTCCTGCCATTTGATGGAGCGACCGAGCTTGATGGCGGCCCCAGCGATGGCGACGTCTTCGGGATACACGGTGACTTTGGCACCAAAGCCTCCGCCAACGTCGAGCGCGCGGACGACGAGCGCAGTGTCATCGATGTCAAGGCAACGCGTCAGCGTTCTCTTGAGGCCGTGTGCGGACTGTGTCGACGCATAGACCACGAGACGGCCATCTGGTGTAGGCACCGCCGCCATCGCGCGTGTCTCAAGTGAGCAAGGTGCCAGGCGTTGGTTGATGAGCCGGTCCGAGACCACGACATCGGCTTCATCAAACAGATGTGGATCATGTTCGGGTTCGCTCTTGGAGAAAATGTTGGTGGTGTCCGGGAAGAGCAGGACCGCGTCCGTGGCGGCCTCTTCGGGGTCGATCACCGCTGTAAGCGGTTCAAAGTCGGCAAAGACCAACTCTGCACCATCGAAAGCTGCCTCTGGGCTCGTGGCGAGGACGAGTGCGTACGGCTCTCCAACGTAGCGGACCCGGTCCACAGCCAAGATGGGCCGTGACCATTCGGGCCGGTCCCGTATTGCCCCGGGAATCGGTTGCACCCCAAGATCGGCGGCGCAAAGGACGTGCTCGACACCGGGCACGGCGAGGGCATCCTCGATGGACACGTTGGTAAACCTGGCGTGCGCGAATGGGGAGGTAACAAAACACGCAAAAAGCGGATCGTCGAGGTCGAGGTTTGCAACGTAGCGGCCCTCACCACGCAGGAGGCTTGGGTCTTCTTTGCGAACGACGCGGCTGCCCAAAATGCTCATGGTTTCCCTTTCTGTTGTGTTGGTCCCCGGTGCTAAAGATCCCCTCGATCACCGGAGGTTCATCTCACGGATAATGGCGAATCATTGATGATGATCATTGGCGACCTGATCGTGCGCCCAGGATTGTTATTGCGTGGGGCCGACAGGCGAATGCAACCTGCTGGAAGCGCGTGAGCGACATCAGGGTCGGGTGGCTGGCGGGTGATAGAGGGGCGAACTCGGGAGAATCTGATACGGGGTTGAGCCGACGGGATACATGCCGAAGTCGTTACGGGCGATCGTCTCGATCCACTGCGGTGAGTTGAGGCGCGTAATGTCTTGACGGAGACTCTTGTTTGTCGCGTCAAGTGCCCGAAGTTGGGCGGCGTCACGGTGTTTGGTGGCGAGGACCCCGAGAAGCTGGCCCGTTGGCAACACCGTCGTTGCGTAGACCACGGCCCCGACGGCCAGTGCCACCACCACAATGATACGTCGCCGACCCTTCACTAGCCTCTTTTCACCCAATCGATATATCGCGCTCCCTCGCCTAGCATAGCCTCAATCCTGAGGAGCTGATTGTATTTCGCCACCCGATCGGACCGGGCTGGGGCACCGGTCTTGATCTGTCCGGCTCCGGTGGCAACGGCCAGGTCAGCGATGAAGGTGTCCTCGGTCTCTCCAGAACGGTGAGAGATGACCGTCGTGTAGGCGTGCGAGCGAGCAAGCTCCATGGTCTCAAGTGTCTCGGTGAGGGTACCGATTTGGTTGAGCTTGATGAGGATTGAGTTCGCGACCGACTCCTTGAAGCCGCGCTCGAGCAGTCGCGGATTCGTGACGAAGATGTCGTCCCCAATGACCTGGATACGCTTGCCGAGCCGCTCAGTGAAGAGTCTCCAGCCACTCCAGTCCTCCTCGGCCATGGGGTCCTCGATGGAGATGATCGGGAAAGCTTCGACGAGTTCCTCGTAGTAATCGACCATCTCTTCACCGGTGAGTGATCGCCCTTCGCCTTTCAGGACGTAGCGTCCATCGACAAAGAACTCGGTGCTGGCCGGATCGATGGCGAGCGAGACGTCGGTACCCGGCCGCAGTCTGGCCTTCTCGATCGCCCCTACTAACAGCGCAAGCGCTTCTTTGTGAGATCCGAGGTCTGGGGCAAAGCCGCCCTCGTCACCAACGGTGGTAGCGAGTGATTTGGCGACGAGTTCTTTCTTGAGGGCCGCATAGGTTTCGACGCCCCACTGCAGGGCTTCGCGAAAGCTGGCGGCACCATGGGGGACGATCATGAACTCTTGCATGTCGAGGTTGTTGGAGGCGTGTACGCCGCCGTTAATCACGTTCATCATCGGGACCGGGAGTAAGGTAGCGTTGACGCCCCCGAGGTACGCAGTGAGGGGTAGGCGGGCGGCGTTGGCCCCAGCCCGAGCGGTCGCGAGCGAGACTGCCAGCATTGCGTTGGCACCGAGGCGGGACTTGTCGGAGGTGTCGTCGAGGGCGATCATGGTTCGATCCAGCAGTCGTTGTTGACGCGCGTCGAGGCCAACAACGGCGTTGGCGATCGTTCCATTGACATTGGCAATTGCCCGAGAGACCCCTTTGCCCGAAAAGTCCTTCCCTCCGTCACGAAGCTCAACGGCCTCATGCTTTCCAGTAGATGCCCCTGACGGTGTAATCGCACGGCCTCGCGCGCCACCGGCGAGTGCCACCTCTGCCTCAACGGTTGGGTTCCCGCGCGAATCCAGCACCATGCGGGCCGCTACCTGGACGATTTCGTTGTCGTTACGCGCCAATGGATTGCCTTTCGTATCCTCTCGAGTCTTCGTCGTACACGAACCTCTTTTCCTTTACCATAGCACCTTCACCTGCGAGCGAATCAATGACTCGATCGATAGGTTGCTTCGATCAAGACCGAGGTGGCATCGGTCGGTCATCGAGGCAGCTCTAGCGGGCCTCGTTGAGTGGGAGATCACCTTCAAGTAGCCGAGCCAGATGCCGTAGCGCCTCCTCGAGGTCGACGCCGTCGGCGAGCGCGGCAAGGGATGCCGTGAGGAAGTTCGCCTTCGCCTGATTCTCTGAGTTCATCGAGGCGAGGATCGCCTGAAGCGTTGCTGGTGTTTGGCCGAGGCCAGTGGCTTTGCGATAGGCCTTTTGGAGTCGGAGTGCCGCTGGGAGTGTCTCAGGGACCCGCGACGGCTGGGCCCCTTTGCGCTCATCGGCTTTGATGATCTCCCAGTTGGCGACGACCTCGTCCGCAGAGTCTACGTTTACATCGGCGAAGACGTGAGGATGTCGGCGTATGAGCTTGAGACGCAGCGCTTGTGCGATCGACTCCAGATCGAAGTCGGCGACGTCGCGACCGATCTCAGCGTGCATCAGGACCTGAAGCAGGAGATCGCCGAGCTCCTCCTCGAGGTGTTGGATGAATGCGTCATTGGGTGCGGGGGCGAGCTCGAGTTCATCGATAGCATCGATGACTTCGTGCGCCTCTTCTAAGAGGTGGCGCGCGAGTGATCGATGCGTTTGTTCGGCATCCCATGGGCATTCAGAGCGCAGGCGATGTACGACCCCAAGCAGCGATGTGAGCTGGGCAAACTGTGGACTGAGGTCGCTGATCCAGAGGCTAGTGAGGTGGTCACAATCGTTGAGCACATCGCTCTGTTCGTCGACCTCGCTGATGTGTTCATCGGTTAGCCCCAGATGGTAGAGCATGTGCACTCGACCATCGCGATCCCTGACGGCGGATACGATGTCGTGAGCGATCATCGGGTCGTAGCACTGCAGAACCAAGAACGTGCCCCCCTCTGCGGGCAGTTCATCGAGTAGCTCGAGGGCGTCGACGATCTTGAGGCCACGAGCGGGGTCGTAGCGGAGTTTGAGTGACGCGTAGTCGATCAGACCTAGGCCCGCGCCAATCTCGACGGTCAGGTCGGTTTGGGCGAGGAGTAACTGCACGCTTTGCTCGGCGATGGCGGGGGAGCCTGGAACGACGTAGGCGATACGTGTGTTGTCGGGAATCGCGGCAAGATCCCTGAGACGGTCAACGATGCGGGGGTACAGTTCGTCAAAGCTCTCGGCCTGGTCGTAGAGATCGTCACAGTTGAGTAGGGGGACGTTGGCGTCCATGGCGACTGCGAGGGCTTCGCTGAGACCGGGGTGGCGCAGGGTACGACAGACGACGGTTGTGCAGCCAGCGATGGCGTTAGCTACGAGCGATGGCGAGGCATCGGCGATGCCCGCTCCAACGAGAACGATTATGGATTCCATCTCCCCAGGTTACCGGTGGGCGCCCCACGTTACGGAGTGGGCGGGTCGATCCGATGATCGATGAGATGGGCGAACCAGTGTCGTCCATGGCGAGGAGAGGTATTCGTTTCCCAGAAAGCGCCAGGTGCCGGTCCTTCGTGAGATCGTGTGGTTGGCTTAGACACCGACGCGGCTTTTGGGTACCAAGGAGCTCAACTGGGTATCGCAGAACTCAACGCAGTGAGCTCCGATTGAGAGTGGACCAGCAGTCTAGCGCACCTGTCGGCAATACCATCGACGCGCGCAACACGGTGGGATCCACGATGTGGTTGACGATCGACTCCCTACCTGCTCAACGGTGTTTCATCAAGTGTTAAAGTTTTCTGCGATCTTATCCGAAACTTACGAACTGAGGCTTGCGAGCCTCGGAGCATGGGTGGAGGGAGAACAGGGTGGACGCATTGTGCCCCGTTTGTCGAGAAAAGGAGCTCGTTATCATCGAGCTCGGTGTTGGTGGCCACGAGCTGGTCCTTGTTAGCTGTGCTGCCTGTGGGACTCGCTGGTGGCGCCGTGATGGATTCGAGGCACAGGTTGGCGAGGTTGTGGAACTCGCTGCAACCACAGCACGAACCAGTGGCCGTCGAAAAAGCGGACGACCCGCGAAAACCGCCTCATAACACAGCCGATCATCGGCCGAGGCGCTAACGCCATAACCTAATACGGCAACATTAACCTTGCTAGGTTCGGAGCCACCGGCGCCGGCGCAAATAACGCGTCGATGGCGGTGGATAAGCCAGAGCTTGCTCAGATCAGGCAGTATTCGGTCGATTCCAGTGGGGGGGGGTCGGTTTTATGGCTCGCCACTATTGGGCCCTGCGAGTCGAACCAACATGTGCCCCAACGTCGACCTTTGGTAACCGACGCTGCCGACTCCTGGCTTGTGGTCGATACGACGGCTGCCCTGCCCTGGCGGTTGCGTCGGGGATCGAGCCGTGGTGGCGCTAACTCCATGGGTGGCAACAATCGAGGATCGTTGGTTGGAGCCGTGTTCATCGGTATTTCCCACGTTCTCATTGTATCCATCGATCCTGGTGGCGAACGGTTGCTCAGATCTTGGATGAGAGCGCACAGCCAGGACTACCTTGCGAGCACACCACCGAGGGACCGTGTGCGAATACGTTGTAGTCGACGACTGCGTTGCGAGGCAACCTGGCAGCTGACCCGCTGGCATTGGTTGTGATCTGGTTGTCGATGTTGTTGGGGTGGGCACGTGTTGGTGCAGTTGGGCTAATCCTCGAGTTGCTGTGGGTGTTGGTGCACTTACGGACTCATGAGCCTAGCTACACGTCGGGGAGGCAAGTGGGGCTCCATCGTTGTCTTTGGCGTTGAGTGCTCTATTTCCGCTCCAAAAGACATCTACATTTATCTGCACCTCTTGTGTTGTCGCTCTCCAGCCGCCTGTGAGTGTTCTGCCCTCTCCACAGGACAGAACGAGCCCAAGTCGATGCTTGACCACCTCCAACTTGCGTTGTCGTGGCATGCCTGGAGTCCTGCCGTGAGCGGTAGCCATAGCATCCAATTGGATACTGCGGCTTTCCATTCGGCGTAGGAACCTCTCGTCAAGGATCTTCTTCACTTGCGCATCGGGAGTGAACCGGTCGATCTGGCGATCTTTGGTCCTTGATGTGATGTCATGGAGGCTACGTGATCCACATCGCCTTGCCAGTTGCAATCCCACGAAGGATTGACACAGTGCAACACATCCCCGTGTCGGTTGTCCCTATGGACATACCCACACGTTGGATCAGGACATGTTTGGCGCCTGGAGGCCGCGTTGACTGTTTGAATGTCGGAACCTGCGACATGCGCATGTACCGT
>JALCZJ010000023.1 GCA_022690815.1 Ferrimicrobium sp. | reverse complement strand
CTGAACTCACCCCCACCATCCCAACTCACCCCTACCGCTAGCTGGGGTTTTGGTCTATCCTGGGGTCAGTTTTACTGTCACACGCTCAACTTGGCCCCAATCAGGTCAAAGGCTCGTCGCTGCAAGGGGGTAGGGGTTGTCGTTTTGGTGAAGGTCACATTGAAACCCTTCACCCGGCACGTCAGCTCTTCGAGGGTGTCGAGTTCGCTCAAAAGGGTACAAAAGCTCCCCACCTCTTGACCGTCTTTGTTGACCTTGGTTGTAGCCTTGGCCTTGGCAGAGGTAGAGACCACCTTCTTGGCAACGGGTGAGCTTGGTTGTGGTGGCTCCTCATCACGGAAGGTCAACTCGCTCAAGCGCTCCTTTGCGAGATGGAGAAGGTGGGCACTTAGCATGCACGCAAAGACGTAAGCGCGAACTCGATCCTCGAGGTAGTGGCAAATGGGCCTGACATTGATATCGATACTCTTCATGGAGCGAAAGGCCCTCTCTAGGTTGGCGAGGTTCTTGTAGTAGCTCCCCACCTCCACAGCGGATGCCTGAGTCTCCTTGAGCGTCGTTCGAATCACATAGATCCCATCGAGTGCGCTCTCGGCGGCGATGGTCTCATCGTTGAGGTGAGAGTCAAAGGTCCCCTCGGCGATCTCGGTGATGATATGTTTGGCCATCTTGGTCGAGGCCAGTGCCTTTTCAACCCGTCTCCCAATAGCAAAGGGATCTCGTAACCTCCCCGCCGCAACCGAGGTCTTAACCTTGTCGAGGCGTTTGGTGGCGACAGCTAAGAGTGTGTCGCGCTCCTTGTGACGTTTGTGTCCAAGGGCCTCGTTGTAATAGGCGATCAGGCGCTCGCCAGGATCGTCAGGGTGAGTGATCTCAAAGAGATCGTTCTCATCAAAGAGACCCAGCTGGATGTAGCCACACCCAACGAGTTGGCGAATCTCACTTGAGCGCAGTGCCAAGACATAGAGATAGCTCGGGTCGACCTCGGCCAGGTGTTCGATGTTCTTGGTTAAGAACATGCCCCGATCGCCAACGATGACGATCTTTCTGAGGTGATAGGTGGACGTTAGCTCCTCGGTGACGCTACGAAAGGAGACGAGATCGCTCATGTTACTAGGAAAGCCCCTGACCGCCAATGGGAGTCCCTCAGGGGTTGCGATGGCACCGTACTCGACCTGGAGTTTGCCACGCTTCGTATCCCGTGAGTAACCGTACTTGGCAAGGGGGGCACTTGGTACCCTCCACTTAGCTAGAGGATAGATCATAGAGGAGCATAGCTCCCGCCTCGGTGTGGGCACGGATGAGACGGGACTCAATCGCCTTGTGGTGGCACCCAAGCCAGTCGAGGGTCTCGCAGTAGTCATCGACGCCAGAGACATTGATGTCAAGATCCCCAGGGAGTGTCGTGGTCGCCAGATACCTCGTCATCGCCAGCTTTGAGGAGCGCTTGAGACTTTGGGCGATGATCATCGCTAGGGCCAAGCGTGGATGAACTCGATCGCGTGAATCGACAGCAAGGGCACGAACGAGTCCCGCGTTGCGAGCGAGGGTATGCAAGAGCCGTACTGCTCACAAGCCTCTTTGACCCAAGGATCTCAAGGTCAGCGCCAGCCTCAATGACTGGCTTGTGAGAACGTGCGAGACTCAGTGCCTCAATGGCCTCCATGGGTAACTTTGAGACATTGGCGATGGTCTCATGCTTGACCTTGCCGTCTTGGCGGTAGCTAGGCCGAACCAACCAGGAGTGGTACTCCTTCTCGCCTCGTCTGCTTACGATGTGCGAGACATGCATTGATGCGTTATCCCTACCCATGAGCCACCACCAACACACAGAGCTCAGCCTGTCAAGGATATTACTGGCTACACTCCCATGCCACACTCAGCCATAATCCCTGGTAGGGGGTACAAAAGGGGGGTTTGGGTGGGGTAAGTTCAGCCTAGATGATTTTCGCGATAGATGCGTCGCCATAACAGGTATCGAAAGACTTCTATCGTGAAACCCTTTGGCAACGTGATGACACAACAAATAACAGCATTGCCTCTGAACAGGGAGTTTACCAATCCAAAGGCAATCATCCCGAGAAAACGAGGTCCAGACAGTCACTAGGGCCTATCGGTATCACGGGTAAAATGGTCATACCCCAATAGGTATAACACATCAAGTACACAGATAGAGGAGGAGTCCGTTGGACCTAGAGATTCAAATCCATGAGTTCGAAGCGATTCACAATGAAGCCATTGAGTTGATCGACGTTCGTGAGGACTGGGAATATGTTGCTGGTCACGTTCCAGGCGCGGTCAATATTCCTCTCTCGACACTTGCCGACAACCTCGACCTGATACCAACGACTCGCCACTACGTGATCTGCGCCTCCGGCGGCCGCAGCCTCCGAGCAGCCGAGGCACTGCGAAGTGCAGGTTATGAGTCTGTCTCGGTGGCTGGCGGGACTATCGCCTGGATCAACCGTGGCAACGATGTCGTAACCGAGGATGATGAGGAGCGCTCCGCGTAGCCTCCAATCGAGATGCCTCTGATACCTCCCCCTCCGCGTCGGCCCCTCTTGAACTGAGACCACTCATCAGAGTTGGATCCGGTGATAATCCGGGATAAATTAACTCTTAGCGGCGTGGAGCCGCGCAAAGGGGGAAGTCATCATGACGGATGAAAATTTGCCAGACCTGCCGCCGATGGTCCGCGACAGCCATCTCGTAGCACCCACACTGGCACCATCGCAACGGCTGCCGGTTCGTACTGAGTCGGAGTACTTTGACCTCTATCGATGGTCACTGGAGGATTTGGGGGGCTATTGGCAACAGGTCGCCAGCTCCCTTGAGTGGATCGATGGTTGGCCAGCACCAGTGCCCCTCGGCGGTGACTTCGCAAGTGGCTATCGCTTCTTCGATGGAGCCACCATGAATGTCAGCGTCAACTGCATCGACCGTCACGCTCGAGCGCACCCAGAAAAACCCGCCCTTTACTGGATCGGCGAGGATGGTGCCGAGCGCTCCTGGACCTACGAAGAGCTCCTCGACCACACCGCCCGATTCGCACAAGCTCTGCTCGATCTCGGCGTCACCAAAGGTGATCGGGTAGCTATCTTCTTGCCCAACCTGCTGGAGACCTTCGCCGCAGTGCATGCCTGCTTTCGCATCGGAGCGATCTACAACATCATCTTCTCTGGCTTTTCTGCTAACGCCCTCGCCGACAGGATCGTCGACACGTCAGCAAAGGTTGTCATCACTGCCGATGAATCGTTGCGCCGGGGCCGCCCGGTAGCGCTAAAGGCGACGCTCGATACCGTCCTCGACCGTCTACCGACTATCGAGCATGTCGTAGTCGTCCGTAGAACCGGTGCCGTCATCGCCATGCGCGAAGGGAGAGATCACTACTTCGACGAACTCCTCGAAGCTACGCCCAACCGAGCGGACCCGGTGGCCCTCGAGGCAAACGAACCGGCGTTTATCATCTACACCAGCGGCACGACGGCCAAACCCAAAGGACTCGTGCACACCGGGGCAGGATTCTTGATCGGGACGTACCACGATGTGCTGTGGTCCCTCGACCTCGGCCCAGAGGATGTCTACTGGTGCACGGCAGACACTGGTTGGCTGACCTTCCCAATCTTCGAATTGGTTGGAGGGCTCGCCCACGGTGCCACCATGGTCGTCTACGAAGGAGCACTTGACTACCCCACCCCCGACCGCGCCTATGAGTTGATCAATAAGCTCAAGATCACGAAAATCTTCACTGCCCCAACCTTCTTACGAATGCTGGCGCGCAACGGTGAGGCCCTCGCGCAAGCCCACGATCTCTCGACCCTCCGGCTGATCGGGCTGGTTGGCGAGCCACTCGATGCGAAGACTTGGCAGTGGGTTCGAGACCACGTGGGTGATGGCACCGTCGAGATCAACAACACCTATGGCCAATCGGAGACCGGGAGTGCCTGGACCTCCTCGGCGGTCGGCGTAACGCGTTCCAAACCCGGCTCCTGTGGTCCTGCTCTTCCAGGACACGCTTGGGCTATCGTCGACGAGTTCGGGGAACCCGCTGGTGTCGGGCGCGTTGGCTACCTGGTCATTACACAGCCATTTCCGACGATGTTCCGCACCATCTGGAACGACCCTGAGCGATATCGGGCTCAGTATTTCACCCGCTTTGGCCCGAATCGCTACGATACCGCGGATGCCGCCTTAGTAGATAGCGACGGTCACATTTGGGTAGTTGGGCGCGTCGATGGCGTCATCAACGTTGCCGGGCACCGTCTCTCCACCATGGAGATGGAGAGTGCCCTCCTAAGCGTTCCGGGAGTGGCTGAGGCAGCGGTGGTCGGTGTCGATGACGAAACAAAGGGCCAGGTTCCCGTCGCCTTTGTCTCGTTAGCGGCCTCGGCCAACAACGTTACGGAAGATCTGCTCAAACAGAAGATCACCGACGAGATTGGGGCGATCGCAAGGCCACAGAGCGTCTACCTCCTCTCAACCATGCCCCGCACACGGTCTGGGAAAATCGTTCGACGCCTCTTAAAAGAACTTGTCGTCGACGGCCACACGAGCGGTGACGTCACTGGCCTGGAGGACCCTGATGTGCTAACCAAACTCGAGGAGGAACTCCGTTAGGTCAAGGCGACGAACCTCGGATACGGGTTGATACCCATCATCGTTCATTGTCCATCGATCGAGCGCAGCGTGACTAGCATTCAGATGACCAAAACTTAATTCGGCCAAGGCCAACGCCGGAACGAAAGGTGACCGTAGCCAAGGGAGCCTTAGTGTAACACCCTGACTGAGAATGCGTGCGACGCTGTGGCCGCGCGACCGCCACCTGGTGAAACGGCGCCTGGTGGGACGGCGCCTGGTAGAGCGGCGCCTGCCACTGACCCATGACCTAGTCCCCCCGATTCTTAGTGGACGATTGCTAAATCCTACGTCGATCGCGCCCCAGACGATGCGAGAGGTGCTGGCGAGTGCCGCCCTCATCGACACCAAAGGCCACAGAACCAGGCACGTCATGGGCAAGACAATAGGATGGGGATTGAAAAGCAAGTCTCAAGGCACAAAAAGGAGTCACCACCGATGAAGGCAATCTACTACCAGCAGTTCGGTTCACCCGAGATGCTCGAGTACGGAGAATTGGACACCCCTGAACTCGGACCCGATAGTGTCTTGGTGCGCATCGGTGCAGCATCCGTCAATCCGGTCGACTGGAAGGTGATGTCTGGTGGGTTGAGTTCTCGAATACCATCAGTCTTCCCGGTCGTCCCTGGGTGGGACCTTGCTGGCGTGGTGCACGAGGTTGGACCCTCAGTCACGCGTGTCAAGGTGGGCGAAAAGGTCTGGGCGTACGCACGCATGGACTTTATCCATCATGGTACGTTTGCCGAGTTCGCTGCCGTTCCCGAGCGGGTGCTCGCTAACCAGCCCGCATCGCTCACCAACGCAGAGGCCGCTGCGGTGCCCCTTGCGGGACTGACGGCCTATCAAGCACTCATCCATCGCCTCCGTCTTCATGAGGGGGATAAGTTACTGGTCATTGGTGGTGCAGGAGGTGTTGGGGGCTTCGCGATCCAGATCGCGCGCTCGATTGGTGCCACCGTCTACGCCACCGGCTCCAAACCCAACCATGACTATCTCGCCTCCTTGGGGGCACACCCCATCGATCACGGGGTTGAGCAACTCACAGCACTGTCATCGGTTGGTCTCACAGCCGTCTTGGACCTCTACGGTGGTGCCCCACTCGAGGAGAGCATTCGACTCCTCCGGGGTGCTGATCGCATCGCCACCATTGCCGATCCCGCAATCGTCGCCCAAGGTGGGCACTACGTCTTCGTGCAGCCCTCCTCTGGAGATCTCGACGCACTCAGCAAACTGGTGGAACGCGATCAACTCCACCCCGAGATCCAAGCACGCTTCCCTCTTGAAGGGACACGGGCTGCTTTTGCGATGTCAATGGGGGGACACGTGAGGGGCAAACTCGTAATCGAGGTTGCCGACCTCTAGACAACTTCACGGCCATAACCGTCATTGTGATCGATTCCACGGTGGCGTCGAGGTCTCTCGAACGAAACCTATCGACCCGCTTACCATCGCGTCCCTTAGGCGTGTGTGCTCTTGGCTCCAGAGCTGGCGGAGCCACATCATCGGACCTGACCGTCCGGTGGCTCCACTTGGCCAGGACGGTGCACCAGTTATAATCAGCGTCATTGTGAACGGGCCGTGCGCCCCTGGGCCATGGCGCCCTTACCCATCTCGCACAAATCGCAAAGACCGATCCTCGGGAGTTGGGCGATCAGATACCAACCATCCTGGCAGCAGGTAAAATTGGTCACTCCCCCATGATGCTTAGACAACGTCGCCAACCCTTGTCAGAGTTTGGACTCGATCAAACGATGACACGGTTAGTCACAGTTAGCACGGAGGTATTGGCGAAAGGCCTTGGTTTCTGGCTGTGGACGTCTCAGAGGGTACTTGAGGTCAATCCAGGTAGCCCGCGACCAGGTTTCCTTGGGTTGGTGATCGAAACACGAACCCTACTACACGGTAGGGCTATAGCAGCGTGCGGCAAATTGTCGACATTTATGCGGATGCCCAGACCCCGTTCAACAGCACGTGGGCTCAATACGGCTCGGCTGAGCTCACAATCAAGCCTGATCCACCTAGCGTCGCGAGCAATGGATCTGAGATCTGCTTCTACATTGGCTGTTTAGCACCAAGTACTGCGTCATTGGCGCCGTCCACGGTCAAATCGCTCCAATACATCTTGCCACCGAGAATGCAACAGCGGGAACTACAGACCATGCCGAGGATGAAAGCCAATAGCTAACCACGGCCCTACTGGGAAAGGATTGCCAAAGGACAGCCTCCTCAGCACCGACTCCCGAGGCCGTGGCCACGACGGACGGCTCCACCCAAGAGCAACATCGACTGACGTGAGCCGGCGGGGTGTCCCCCAAACACCTCAGCCGACTCACTATAGGGACGATTATAACCCGCTGTGACGTGCGACACAAATTGAACGTCAACTGCACTGAAGATATCGTGAGAGTTGCGCCTCATCCGCACCACTCCTGCCAAGCACGTCGGGGCAACTATCGGTGCAGCGAGCAACGTGTGTCACTGCGTTGGTGACCGACTATGTGCCACTCATCATGAAACCACCAACTTGCGCACCCTCAAGCACCAGCGCCGAGGCCATCCCTGTGACCAGCCAACACCGAGGCATTTAATCATGGTCTAGGCAGGGGTCATCTGCAAGGTCGCCCATGGCCTGAGGCTCAACACCATGCAAGCCATGTCACCACCAGCGGCGTCTAACCTAACTGCGTGGATCAAGAACAAATCCCTCCTCGCTGGCTGACCGATCACGAGCCTGGACACTCGCAATGGTACGTTCGCCGTTTTCGAACGCTCGCCGCGCGAGGAGTTGATATCGAGGGTGAGGCAAGATTGCTGGATGTCCTTGTTCCACGCAACGCCCGAATTCTCGATGCTGGGTGCGGACCGGGCCGAGTGGGGGCGGCGTTGTTTGCACGGGGGCACCGGGTCGTCGGTGTCGACATCGATCCAGTCTTGATCGCCGCTGCTCGTGAGGACCACCCCGGCCCAGTCTGGATCGAAGCTGATTTAGCGACGATGGATCTCAAGACCAATGGCGAAGCTGAACTGTTTGACGCTGCCATCTTGGCGGGCAACGTCATGACCTTCCTTGCACCCGGAACCGGCGCACAAGTTCTGCAAAGGGTCGCCCAGCACCTCAAGCCTAAGAGTCCAATCGCGGTGGGATTTGGCCTTGATCGAGGCTATTCACTGACCAGCTTCGATCACGACCTACTCGAGGCCGGACTCTTACTCGAACACCGATTTGCCACCTGGGACCTTCAGCCCTGGTCAGATTCGGCCGAATTTGTTGTCACCATCGTCCGCACCCCGTAGGCTGAGAGCGCACGAGACGACCAGCAGTTCATCCGTCAGTGACGGACGATCTCAGTGCCATTTTTGCCCTTGTGTCATGGTGCTAGAACAACCTTGACCGCGCAGCCCAAACCCAACACAGCTTTATCCGGTGTCCACTGCGCTAGCGTTGCCGATCAGCTTTGCAGCATCTCGGCCTCAAACGATCGGAGAATGTGCACTTTGCGCGTCGAAACGTTCACCGCTAACGAGCATGGATCCACTGGCGTCGTCCTCGCCTGCACGACGATAGGCGACACCGGTAGAGGTACTACTCTCTCGTCGGGCGACACCGATCGACACCATTGACGATGGACCAGTACTGGACCAGACTTGGCTACTGGCCAACGGCCTCGCGGGCTGCCATAGACTCTCGGCTTTGAGACCAATGACGCACGGCACTACTGTAGCAACAATCGCTACCACCGGGAGCCGCTGGACCAAGCTCAGGCAAATACGAAACCCGACTGGCTGCACCGGCATCGGCCAACTCACGCATCTGCCCAGCCCACGTTCACTCAACCAGCGACGGAACTCTTCAGCCGTTCGTTCACTTCGCCGACACCGTAGCGGTAGTACATCAAAGCAAGTCCGTCCATAGTCAGCGATCGTACAACTCGTAAGCTCGTAGGCCTCGCCAAGGTCACTTGTCTCATGGAACTCGAATCGCCATACCCTCTACGCCTTTGCGCCGATGGATAGATCGGGGGGAGTCAGTCGCCAACATCCTTACCTTGGTGGCGGTCGTATTGCCAGGTACACCATCGAACCCTGTCGGACAGACAACAACGCTGGAGCAATGAACGCTGCTGATCCGAGACGAGCGGCTACCTCCCGGGCTCATCGCCATGACCCCCAGTGCGATCCTTGCCCCCAAACGATGCGCTGGTGCACAATACCGAGGAGCATCGTGGTCAGCAGTACCGATGGGATTCACAGGGGCTGCCACTGCCCGGATCAGCCCGTCCAGCCCAATTCGGACCCACCAAGATTCACGACGTCAGTTTTGACAGACTGCAACATCCATCGGAAGCGCCGGTGGCACAACCAACACACCGAAGGCTCTCGCGAATCAGGCAAACAACGATTCCGCCAGCGCCCTCGCAAAAAGGCTGAGCCTCTGATAAAGTAAACCCATGGCAACTGAACCAATGGGGCGACGAGGCATACGACCGCCAGGTCCCCAGGGTAACCCGCTCATACTCGGCATCATCGCCGCTCTCTGGATCGTCGGGGGCGTAATGATTGGCGTCTATGTTCATGGATCCTGGCGTTACATTCCAGCCATCTTCGCCTGTGGCATCGGAATCGTCTTTCTGCGGTCTGCCGCTGGTGCCTACGTTCAACGCCTGAAGTCTCAACCCTAAACTCACAGCTTCATCCGTCATGGCGTGGTATTGCTGCACAGTTAGCGATGCGGCAAGGCGCTGTGGCGTCTTGACAACGTACCAGAGTCGCGCGAGCTGCGAACGACCTGCATGTGAGCCCTTCGCTTCTCATACTCGCCGCCAAAGGACATACTCGCTCGCGATCCAAATGTCCACGGGCTGCGCACGTACACAGATACGGCCCCGGGTCCTGGTGCGGGCGGCCCTGGCTTCAGCGAAGATGGCTGAAGTGGTACTGGCGCGCTCCACAGACTTCCCAGTGCAAGGCGCCAACACCCAGATGATGGTTCGACTCTGTATGGTGAACCTCAAACGCACAATGCAACCTCAATCTGGATCTCGCGTCGTTGCGAGTAAGCTATGGTGCACGTCATGGAGGCATATTTCGACGAGGCCTTGTCGATGACCCAGCCGCTCCATTTAGCAATCGCCCGCAACCCCGATCCAGCGTCAAAGCTTGGTTATCTGATGATGATTCCAATCGATGGAGGCATCGTCGTAAAGACCTCCGGCACCTGGCCGAGAACCAAGGCACTCTATTGTCACCCGATGTCGATCACTGAGTGGCCAAGCGATGCGGTCATCGTCGAAGAGCTTCCACTGCTCGCATGCACACGAAGGGGCGCTGCAATCGACATCGTGGTTGACCGAAGCCGTGATAAGCGCTCACAACTGGTCTTCACCACCGCGCGGGGGCGCGACATGATCTTCTGGCAGTCCTCACGAACGCAGCGCCAAGCACGACCGAAGGGATCGATCCCCAGAGTCAGAGCTCGAAGTCTTACGAATGTTCCAATTACCATTGACACTCGGGAGCACTATCCGTATCGCTTCGCGAATCGATCCGTCGTCACCGAACGAGCAGCCCTTACCTGTGGCGACTATGGGGTCTTTGTTGATAATGCACTCGTCGCTGCGGTAGAGCGCAAGACGTTCGAAGACCTGATCGCTAGCCTGAACAACAATCGTCTTCGCTATGCCATAGGTCAGCTCGCGGCCTTGCCTCGGGCAGCAATCGTCATCGAGGCGCGATAGTCTGCCATCTTCACATCGACCTACATGCGCCCCTCACTCATCCTTGACGCCATCGCCGACTATGCCATACGTTGGCCCGAGGTGCCGGTGGTGTTCTGTGAGACAAGAAAATTGGCCGAAGAGTGGACCTACCGCTATCTGTCAGCCGCCTACTACCTTGCGACCGACGTACCAAACTTCGCCGAAGAAGCGCCCACCCCAACGAGCTCACCAGCTGCGATCCGTCAGTGGGCTCGCGAACACGACTTCGCCGTGCCAGACAAGGGACCAATTCCTCGCATCATCCGCCAACATTACTACCAGGCCCACGGGATCGGTCAGACGCACTAACCAAAACCCTGTCTCAACCAGAATCACCAGATCGCGATCGTTCTCCGTTGGCGACCCTTGCAGGTCAATCGATCCCAACGATCAGCTCCCAGCGCAAAGCCATGCAACTCGGAACATGGTCAACATCCCGCATTGCCATGCCATCTTTGGACCCCCAGAGCCGTTATCACATGCGCATCTCGCTACAATGAATTCCAGTGACGCAGGGTGCTCGACGTCGTCGAGCTGAGAAAGACCTGTTGAACCTGATCTAGTTAGTACTAGCGGAGGGACGTCAACAATGACTACGAATATGGAACCGTCAGGGTTTTCACAACGTCAATCATCCACCACCCACGGCTCCAAGCGCCAACATCTTGACCACAAACGTCCTTGGCGACGTGTCGCATCGCTGGCGAGCGGCCTCGGTGTAGCGGCTCTGCTGCTGGCGAGTTGCGCCTCGCAAAGTTCGTCGCAATCGGCAACCAACCGTGGCACATCATCTTCACACACTGGCGGCATCGCCTCGTATGCACTCGGGCCAGGGGATCAGTTCAGCTGGATCTTGCCACTTGAGAACGAGGCAAACTACGAAAACTACAACTCTAACGTTGCCAACGGCCTGTTCAGACCTCTCTACTACGTCGGAGGGGCCGGGACCACCGGTATCAACTATGGGCTCTCTATCGGCAAACCGCCGGTCTACTCGAACCACGACACGACGGTCACGATCGATCTGCAACACAATTACACCTGGTCAGATGGTGTTCCGGTGACGACCAAGGATATTCGGTTTTTCTTCGAACTCGAAGCTGCAGGTGCCAAAAACGGGGATTATGCCCCGTATCTACCTGGCCGCATGCCCGACGACATCACCAGCGTCACCTACGAGGGACCCTATGAGTTTACCCTCCACCTCAATCACGCCTACAACCCAGTATGGTTCACTGGCAACCAGCTGACCTGGATCTATCCTCTACCAGTCCAGCGATGGGACAAGACATGCCTTACGTGTCAGGTCACCAATGCCGCTGGAACCCTCACCGGCGCCACCCGAGTAGTTGATTTCCTCTACAAGGAATCTGCCCAGTTGAGCACCTACGCAACCAACCCCCTCTGGAAAGTCGTCGATGGGCCATGGGAGCTCACAGGCTACGACCCGACCACCTACCACGCCGTTTTCCAAAGGAACCAGCGCTACACCGGGGCCGGCAAACCAAAGCTTGCAGGATATCAGATCTACTCGTTCACTTCCTCGACTGCCGAACTCGACGCCCTGCGATCGGGAGTCATCGACTTTGGTTATCTCCCCACCGCTGACCTTGGCCTCACCAGTTACTTCGAGCACCACGGATACGTAGTCAAACCTTGGAAGGTCTTCTACGACAACATCGCTGAACTGGGCTACACCGGGCCCTATCGACATCTAGTTGATCAGCTTTACCTACGCCAGGCGCTCCAGCACCTAGTCAACGAGAAGCTCTATCTTTCGACCACCCTTCACGGAGACGGCATGTTGGACTACGGCTCGGCTCCGCTCTATCCCAAGTCGAACTACGTCTCTCCAGTGCTCCATCACGACCCGTATCCCTATTCGGTCAGCCAAGCGCGCGCCCTCTTGACAAGCCACGGGTGGAGACTTTCCAAGGGGACCTCAACGTGCGTCAGTCCAGGCACGGGTGCTGGCCACTGTGGGGCCGGCATCAAGGCTGGTACACCGCTGACTATATCGTTGATGTACGCGACACCGAGCTCTGCCCTCCAGGCTCAAGCCGAGGCTTTCGCGAGTGCCGCACGAGCGGCTGGAATCTCGATTGTGCTTAATCCCCAATCACAAGACACGATGTACTCGATCGCAGGCGTCTGCCCACATCAGGGTCCCTGCAACTGGGGGATCGCTCTCTATGGCGCCCAGGAGGACTTCGGTCAATACGTTCTCGTCCCAACTGCCGGAGTGGAGTTCGCCAAAGGCAACTACTGGGGAGGGGGATACTACAACCCCACCGAACAAGGGCTCCTCAACGACGCCTACGACCAGCCGGGCCTTGCCCCACTCTACCGGGTGGAGGACTATCAAAGTCAGCAGGTGGCTGGGCTCTGGTGGCCAGTCGGCGACTACGAGGTTGCCGTCGTGCGCAAGGACCTTACCGGTTGGGACCCACTCAATCCCTATGCCAATTACATGCCCTCTCGCTGGAGCCTCACGAACTAATCTCGAACCCAAGTCCCCCAAGTAGGGTGACTCGGGCGTGTATAGTGTTGTGAGTTTTCGGATCCAGCCATCGAGCTATTGGCACATCGGGCGTCCTGCGCACGTTGAGACCTGGCGACGACCAATGAACACGGACCAACCGAAATGAAGCGCGCTTACCTCGAGGAGTTTCACATCTTCTTCGATCGCCATCTGGGCCGGCTGGTCAACTACGCCTACACGATCGTCCGAGACCGTGACGATGCTGAAGACATCGCGACCGAGGCTATGGCTCGCGCCTATGCCTCGTGGACTCGATTGAAAGGTCGCGAACACCAAGAGGCGTGGATCTTTCGCACCACACTCAACCTCGGGATTGATCATCTTCGCAGACGCCATCGCAGACGCACCCATACCGGTATCGATGAAGGCTTTGCCCCAATCGCACTCACATCACCCATGCTCATCGACACCACAGGAGAGCGGGCAACCGACCACGTGGAACTCATCATCGCCCTGGATCGCCTCACCCAGCGACAGCGCGAGGCCATCGCCTTACACTATCTGGCCGGATTCGAGGTATCGGAGGTGGCCAACCTCATGGAGATCGGGCCAGAGACGGTGAAAACCCACATGGCTCGTGGAATGAAGATTCTAAGAACCGAGTTCGGCGTCACCGATATGGAGGTGCCACAATGACAGAGAACCAGCGAGTCAACGTTCTAGGCCCAGACGATCGTGCCCGCCTCTACCACAAGACGCTTCGCCGCGGACGGCAGATCAAACGACAGCGTCGAATCATGGAGCTCTCTGTGGTTGCTATCGTCATCCTGATCGCAGGTGGTCTCGTGTTGGCCTTGCGACCAACACCGACGCCCCAAGTTCGGCGTCGCCAACATCATCACAGCACCACACAGAAGACACCAACGCGACGGACGACCAAACCACCGACCAGCCGGCTCGAGCTCGTCTCATTTCGAGCGCTTGAAGACTCCTCGATTCCTCTGTCCAACGTCGATGGCGCACCAGTCATCGGAGACGGTGCTACCTGGACTTTGGTCTCGACCCCAACGGAAATCGATCTCGTCAAGATCAGTGGTAGTCCCCTCAAGGTTACAGCCACCATCCCTATCGTGAGCCGAGCCACGATAGGATCGACCAACCAGCTCGCACAGCCGGTCATCGTAGGACACATAGCCCTGATCCCATCGAGCGTTGGACTTTTCCGTGTCAACCTGGCCACCCAACAGATCCTTGCCACCTATCCCGATCACCTGGGCAGCCCTCAGGCACCGGCCATCGAAGGTAGGTACCTGTGGCTCTCTGGGTTCTCTCGAGAAGATACCGCCATCCTGGAGAAGATCGAACCCAGCACGGGTGCCGTCGTCGCTACCTATCAACCCATCAAAGCTGGGTGCCCCGGCCCAACCATGCTCACACAAGGTACAAACCTCTGGCTAGAAACTGCTCCCTGCGGGCCCCACACCCACGCCCACGTCATCGGCTTTTCTACAACTACCAGCAAAGTATTCGCTAACTACTCGTATCCAGTAGCCCACGAATTTAGTCTCAAGGCCATCTCCGGTGAACTACTTTGGGGCACAAACTACGGTACCCACCTCGACATTGAGGCGATCAACACGCTTAGCGGCAACGTCGCTCACATCCTTTCCCCTCCAAGCATCGCCTCGGGACTGGGGGTCGCCCCAACGTCCACCTCAATATGGTCGCTTGGCAACCGTGAGGCGGTACTGATGAACACGCACACCGGCCAGGTCATTCGTAGTGTCATCGCACCTAAGAACGTGCTCTTCACCTCCATGACTCTTGGTACCCATAACCTCTGGATTCGCAATGGCACCGGCCTCGAAGTGGTCCCGCTCGCCAACTCCTGACTATCACCACCTGAATAATCGACGAGAAACCAGTCTTGGAACGCCATCGTAACGAACTGGTCAATACTGTGGGACCTCGCTCATCATAACGTCATGCGGCCTTACTCAAGTGGCACACCGATAACGTCATAGATCGATCAAGTGGCGCAACGATCAACTGGTTACGTCTATCGGCGCCCCATGACGCTAACCCGCTCTAATGAGGTCCAGGTCGGTATCTGAGCGTGGCGATTGGCCGCTCACGTACGCGGGGCCCTGGCGCATTGTTGCGCTAGCGGGCCGCTGGACTCAATGGCGAAGTTGAACGTTGGCACCCGACAACGGAGGGTCTCGCGCAACACGCCCGCAAGGCTATGACCAAAAACCATAGCTAGCGGGCGTCTGACACTACCCGGCTACCAAGCAGCAGGCTTTCAACGGGATAACCAACAATTAATACTGTAGCGAGCGAAGACCAAGCACCACCGAACAGTAACTGATGTCCAATCCATGGGTAAAGCTGGTTCGGTTGTCATCCTGTCAACGAGCCAGTGACAGCGCCTCGTACTGTTCGATCAAGCCATCAAGCTCCTCGAAACTCTTGACGAGCCCGATGATCTGACGATACAGCTCACCGAGAGGAACAAGATCTGCCGGGATCACTGGGGGCCCGGAATCGAGCTGTGGAACCGCCGACGAACCAATCGCCGTTAGCCGATCCGCCTGAAAGCCAGCGAGTGCCTCAAGCGCATCGCCAAGCTCTTGCATCCCGGTGAAGTATTGATGTTCATGGAGGAGTTCTGCGTTGAGCGCCAGGGCCAAAAGGGCGCAGAAGTTCACTTGCGACAAAATTGCGCCAGCCGTGGAGATCGCTGCCTGCTGTGTCCCAGGCTCTGTAGACATCCCCTCCAGAAGCGTCGCAGCGAGTTGCCGCGATGACCGTGCGCTCACCGAAGTGACCCTAATCTCCTCGGTTGCTCCATCGTCATTTGCGCCGGCCCGAGACACATCAAAGCTGCGCAGCACGGCCGCAGCGTAGATCCCTTGTGCGCGCACCATCGAGGCAAGCGCACTCGGCAACAGACGCCGACGCCAGGTCGGCCACAGCACGAACACAGCGATGGCTATCACCCCCCCAATCGCCGTCGCCAGCGCCCGCTCCTCAGCGGTCGCCGCAACCGGTGATCCGATCATCGCGAACATCGCGACCACATCAGAGGTTAAGAAGATGCTATAGAGGAAATAGTTTGCTCGGTAGGTCGCATAGGTACCCCAGGTGAACACCACGATCACCACGATGAGAAGCTCATGGCTGGGGATCACTAGCGCTGCTAGCTCGGTTACGGCTACGGCGCCAATCAGGGTGCCTGCCAGCCGTGCCAGTCCTCGTTGGACGGTACCGCTGAAATCACCCTGCAGGACGACCGCCGCGGTCATCGGCACCCAGTAACCGTTACCCAATGCAAAAGCATGCGCTAGATAGGTGCCCGCGACCAGCACCAGCACCAGACGACCTGCGTGAAACAGCAGTTCAGAATCGGTGGTGAGGATGGTACGAAAACCCCGAAGGCGACGACGTAGGGTTTCGTCCAGGTTTCCTTCACCCCTGTTGAGCCCCGGCAACACGACCCGGGAACCAGAAGCCGAAATATCGCCAGCGAGCGTCAGTGCACGATCGAGCTGGCGTCCAACCAACCCAAGGATCGGCTTCGCCTCATCGGTGTCTGGAACGACAAGATCCAATGAGCTCGCCAAGTTTCTCCGGTGTCGCCGGCTCCAGATTCTGGCTTTGGCTCGCAATGACGTCGCTAGGCAAAGCTGATCACCGATCGCTGAGAGAATCACGGCGCTCTGTTGGAGAAAATCTCGTGCCCATCGGCTCGGCTCTGGCTCAGTGGCATCGTCCATCGTCGGCCTGCTGGCATCAAAGACCAACGCGCTGAGCGAGAGCCGAATGTCTTGAGCGAGCTGAAACAACTCCTTCAACGTGACGATGGCCTCAGGATCACCAAGTGGATTCGGGTCCCCAAGCCAATCAGCCCCAGCAGCCAGCTGGTCGGCTGCAGGAGCGGTCGCAGAAGCCGTACGTGCATAAGCCGCCAGCCGGCGATAGACCTCCCCTACCGAAGCCATCTCGCCATCGAGTCTGCGAGTGGGCCAGGTCAACACCAAGAGAATGATTTGGAAAACGGCTCCACCAAGAACCCACAACGCCTGGATGATGGAACTCTCAATACCCATTCCGAGGGCGCTAAACACAACGAGGACCTCGACCGCCTGCATCGCCGCCATCGACATGCCAGAGCCAAAGGCACCGGCAAGCCCTCCAAGGAACCCCCAGATCGCCAAAACCGCTAGCAGCGCGAGCAGGTGTGCGGCTGCAAGTGCACCTACAAACGCCGATACCGTCACCCCGATGCTTGCGAGGACCATGTTGCGCAACGTACTTCGATA
The DNA here is from genome assembly GCA_022690815.1 of Ferrimicrobium sp. NCBI lineage: Bacteria > Bacillati > Actinomycetota > Acidimicrobiia > Acidimicrobiales > Acidimicrobiaceae > Ferrimicrobium > Ferrimicrobium sp. The sequence goes on along the minus strand of JALCZJ010000023.1, from coordinate 25,992 downwards.
GCGCCCCTCGAACGAAACGAAGCCTACAACAAGCGCACCGACGGCAGCACTGACACCGTCGCCAATGAAGCCAGTCGTCACACCGATGATAAGGGGCGGGAGCATACCAAGGGCGCAGCGAAGACCGACCGATACCGCCATCCCCGAGCGCTCTACACTCGCAATATCATCGAGCAAGGCCCGCCAGGGTCCATGCCTACTTTTCTCACGGCTCGTCATTCGCTACTTTCGAATCCAACAGCAGTTTTGTCCCAAATGATCGCGCTACAAGCACCTACAGTGCCTCGATAGACACAGAATACCGTTCTGGCGCATCAACAGCCTCGGGGTCGAGGGGCCTTTGACACCATGCCGATGAGCCCACATCCCCGCATCGACCACCAGTTCAGCAAAATCGCAATTGATCACGACACCAGTGCACTACAATAAATCTGGCCAATGCCAAAAGGGGGGGAATGAACACTTCGGACGACGAACAAGGGCAACCGCCATCCTACGATGGCTCGATTGGACTACCAAGATACAACGCTTCACCGGAGGCGAACCTCGGCTACGAACCACCAGCGATCTCGGTGGTAGACGCGTACCTGCGTCTGTGGCGACTCTATACCAACTTCCGGATTCGATCGACCCGTAGCGAGTTCTGGAAGGCGTATCTAGCCAACACTATCGTTGGAATCATCTTTTTGATTCTCCTGTTGTTCACACACCATTTTCTCATCGTCTTCATCATCTACTACCTCTACGCACTCGCTCTCGTGATCCCTTCACTGGCCATCACCGTTCGACGGCTTCATGACACCAACCACAGCGGAGGTTGGATCTTCGTGGGCTTGGTTCCCCTTGTCGGGAGCATCATCCTCCTGGTATTTTTCGTCCAGCGATCAACCCCCGGCCCTAATCGATACGGAGAGCCAGTACATTCCCTTCCCTAATCAAAACGTTATCTCACCAACCTGGACTCTAGCCAACCGAGATCCACATCGTTGGCGCCACGTTCGCACCACTGATCGTTGGTCGTGTTGTCGACCGAGTTGGTCACGACACACGCATGAACTCAAAGCCGTAGTAAGGATCCAAGCCATCGAGCGTGCTATGGCAAAGGCGAGCACCAAGGCGAGCACCGATCACATGCCAGTACACAGCTTTGCTACCCTGATGGAGGATCTGGCAACCGTCACAGCCAACCGGATCCAACCCAGCGACACCGATCTTGACTCGTTTGTCATGATCACCAAACCCACCCCCTTACAACAACGTACCTTTGAGCTTCTTGGAGTCTCTCCGACTCTCGGCTACCTGTAGACAGGGCTCTACTTACAAACCCCCTGGTGGGGCCCGATATTGGTTGTCATGGTGGGGGGAACTTCGGGTTAGGGACACAAGCCTGGCTGGCAGTAATCGTTCGCCTCGCTGCAGTAGTCTCTGTCTGCTCGGTGGTGCAAGTTCCAAGCGGTCGGAGTCTGAGTCGTGTAAACCTTGTGTCGAGCAGATGGTCGTTGTCGTATGACGACATCGAAGGCCCTGCTTCCGGTCGACGTGCGTTCAAGGCCTCCCTGAGACCAGATGACCAACAGTCGCGTGTGATCAGCTGATGTTGGATCGCGAGACTATCTCATACGATTGGCTCCATCCCAAGGGACGACGACACGAGCTGGTTAACGGTAGGAACTCGTACGTGGGATTTCTGCCAGTGCTTGGATGACGTGGCCAAGTCCGCTGGCAAAGTCGACCGTCGGCTCGCTGAGCGTAAAGCGGAACTGGTTCGGTGGGGTATCAGCTGACGCATAGAAGGTCATGCCTGGTGCAACCCGGATATGGTGGTGCGTGAGTTGCAGGAGCGCATTCAGTGCATCGGGTCGATCAATCCAAACGTTAATTCCCGATCCCACCGGGGCGATCGCGAAGAGTTTGGCGACGGCTAAACGACGCTCAGCGTAGATTTGTCGAGCCTCGGCGATCATGTCGTTGGTCGCGTGGTCGTTGAGCATGTGGTCAAGGGTGGCCTGGAGGAGTTTGGATGACCATGAGGGGCCCAGAGTGCGTCGGCGATTGAGCTCGGTGACAAGGTCGCTTGCCCCAATGATCGCGGCAAGACGGAGATCAGGACCGTGAGACTTGGAAAAGCTCAAGATATAGGCGATGCGGGTGCCGAGGGTCTCAGCCATCGTCTGGAGTGGGGCAGGACTGAGTAGTCCCGAGTGGTCGTCTTCGATGACGAGGAGTTCGGGATATTGGGCGAGCAGGTGAGCGAGTTGGTCAGCGCGCTGTGGAGAGAGAGAGTAGCCAGTCGGATTCTGGGAGCGGGGTTGGATGAGGATGGCACCAACACCGCCTTTAGCAAGCTGTACCCCGAGATGTTCAATTGTTATGCCCTCTTCATCGATCGGGACCGTCCGTATCTCAAACCCGTGACTCTCGACCAGATCATAGAGGGCGGGGAAGTTCGGCTCCTCGAGCACGATGGCGCGATGATAGGGCGCTATGGTGGCCAGCAGTCGGTCGATGGCGTCGAGCGCTCCGTCTACGACGGTAATCGCAAAATCGTCCTCGGTGAAGCGTTTCGGTACGAGCGAACGAAGTGTCTCGGCCAGTGGCTGATAGACAGGTGGATCAAGATAGGACGAGATGGCCGATCCACCGAGATCGTTAATGGAGCGCATTGGATTAGGAAGCAAACGTGGATCGGGGACTCCTGAGGCGAAGTCCAAGAGATAGCTGAGTTGATCCTCGTAGAAGTGCCAACGTGGGGTAGCTGGAGCCGAACGTGCGGTCTCAGAGACAAAACTACCGCTGCGCCCATGGGAACTTAGGAGTCCGAGTTGGGCGAGATGAGACCAGGCCGATGCCACAGTTGTCGGCGAGACACCGAGATAGTCAGCAAGTTGACGGATCGAGGGAAGACGATCACCCGGGCTGAGACGTCCATCCTTGGTGAGGAGGGTAAAGGCTTCGGTTAGTCCTCGCATGCCGTTGTGGTTCCGTGCCGTCGCGATGAGTTGACAGATCTCTTCGGTGCTACGAAGGCTGGTTCGTTCCATCATCGAATGGAAGTGTAATCGGAGATTTTGTATGTTTGGTACATTAAAACCTCATTGGGTCATACATAATTGGCTAATATGGGGGAGTCAGTCGCGAGTAAAGGAGATAACGATGACCAAAGACCTGCTCCAGCGCCACCGAGCGGTGTTACCTGCATGGGTTTCGCTCTACTATGACGAGCCGATTCAGATCGTGCGTGGCGAGGGTCGCTATGTGTTCGATGCCGACGGTCGACGATACCTTGATTTTTTTGGTGGTATTTTGACCACAATGGTCGGACATGCGGTACCCGAGGTCGTCGAGGCAATCTCTGATCAGGCAGGGCGTGTCATTCACAGCTCGACTCTCTACCTCATCGAACCGATGGTAGAGCTCGCGGAACGATTGGCCACACGTTCAGGAATCCCAGATGCGAAGGTGTTCTTCACGACCTCCGGCACTGAGGCCAACGATGCTGCGCTGTTGCTCGCCTCTACTTACCGACGGTCTAATCAAATCATCGCCATCAAGAACAGCTACCACGGTCGCTCCTTCACGCAGATCTCTGTAACCGGTAATCGGAACTGGTCTCCGACGTCGTACTCCGGGCTTTCGGTGAGTTGGCTCCAAGGCGGCTCACGGTTGCGCGGTCCGCTGGCGGGTCTCTCGGATGCCGAGTATCTGGCGCGCGGCAAGGCGGATCTTGAGGATGTCCTCATGACGACAACTAGTGGGGATGTTGCCGCTTTGATTGCCGAGCCTATCCAAGGAGTTGGTGGGTTTTGCCTACCTCCTGATGGCTACTTCGGTGAGCTGCAGAAGATCCTTGCTCGTGAGGGCATTCTTTACATCTCCGATGAGGTCCAGACAGGGTTTGGACGCACCGGTGAGCACTTCTGGGGCTATGAAGCCCAGGGTGTAGCACCAGATATGATTACCTTCGCCAAGGGTGTCGGTAATGGCATGGCCCTCGCTGGCGTCATTGCACGCGGTGAGATCATGGACTCGCTCGGTGCGAGCTCCATCTCGACCTTCGGCGGATCGCCAGTCGCTGCGAGTGCAGGTGTAGCTACGTTCGATTACTTGGTCAACCACAATCTCCAAGAGAATGCCCTACGGCGCGGCAAGGAGCTTCGTCAAGGACTGGAGGAGGTTGCCAAAGCTAACCCGTCTATCGGAGAAGTCCGAGGAAAGGGCCTCATGCTTGGGGTAGAGTTCGTTGAAGGGGCGCACAACGAGCCAGCTCCAAAGCTCGCTAACGAGGCGCTGGAGCGGGCCAAGAGTGCGGGACTGTTGATCGGCAAAGGCGGGCTTTTCGGGAATGTATTACGCATCGCCCCTCCGTTATCGGTCACTCAAGAGGAGATGGCTGATGCCATCGCTATCTTCGCACAAGTTCTGGGGGGTCGTCACTGATGACTCGCGAGTTGATTGGCCATTTTATCGACGGCAAAGAGATTTTCGAAGGTGAGGATCGGGGACCAGTCTTTAACCCGGCGATTGGTCGCACGGTCAGAGAGGTGCTCTTTGCCGATGATGCGATCGTCGATCGCGCCGTCGCCGCCGCAAAGGAGGCACAAGTCGCCTGGGGCGAGGAGTCGTTGGCTCGGCGTCAGCGAGTCATGTTCGATTATCGAAGCCTGCTCCTGGCCCATCGCGAGGAGATTGTCGCACTTATCAGTGAGGAGCACGGCAAGGTTCTTGGTGACGCTAGCGGTGAATTCAGCCGCGGCGTCGAGGTGGTCGAGTTCGTTACCGGCCTGCCGCAGCTGCTCAAAGGTCAGTACAACGATTCGGTCTCGCGTGGTGTCGATGCGATGTCGGTGCGCTTCCCACTGGGCGTGGTAGCGGGTATTACCCCGTTTAACTTCCCAGCAATGGTTCCCATGTGGATGTTTCCGGTTGCCCTGGCTGTCGGGAATGGTTTCGTGCTTAAACCTTCTGAGAAGGATCCCTCGACTGCTCTGCGACTTGCTGAGCTATTTGTCGAGGCGGGAGGCCCTCAAGGTCTCTTCAATGTCGTCAATGGCGATCAGCGTGCCGTTGGTCGACTGCTAGAGCACCCGGATGTCAAGGCGATATCGTTTGTCGGTTCGACGCCGATTGCGCGCTCCATCTACGAACGAGCTGCCAAGGCTGGTAAGCGGGTACAGGCTCTCGGTGGGGCCAAGAATCACATGGTCGTCCTACCGGATGCCGATGTTGACACCGTTGCAGAAGCAGCTGTGTCGGCAGCCTACGGCAGTGCTGGCGAACGCTGCATGGCGATATCGGTGATGGTCCTGGTTGGCGATCAAGGTGAGGACTACTTGGCGGCGATCCGGGAGCGCATGAGCAACCTGACGGTTGGTTCCTATTTGGATCCCAAGTCAGAGATGGGTCCCCTCATCACCGGTGCACATCGGGACCGGGTGGCTTCACTCGTTAGCGAGGCGGAGGCAAAGGGCGCAACGCTTGTAGTCGACGGACGAGAACATCCGCTGGTCAAGGAGAATGGGTTCTACTTTGGGCCCACACTTATCGACGGCGTTCGAGTCGACATGGATGCCTATCGGGAAGAGATCTTCGGCCCGGTGCTGCTCGTGTTACGGGCACAAACCCTTGAAGCTGCCATTGCGTTGGTCAACGACAATCCCTACGCCAATGGTGCGGCGATCTTCACTAGCGATGGTGGTGCGGCAAGAACATTCATCCGCCACATCGATTCCGGGATGGTCGGCGTGAATGTCCCCATACCAGTGCCGGTTGCTTATCACTCGTTCGGTGGATCGAAGCACTCGTTGTTCGGTGATACTCATGTACATGGCGAGGAAGGGATCCGGTTCTACACCCGTGCGAAGGCAGTCACCATTCGCTGGCCTGGCGAGGCCGCACTAACCACGGGTATGCATTTCGTTACTAACACATAGAACGTACTGCGACGGAGTCGATGATCGTGGGTCGAGTGGTTTCTGGCCACTTCACTGAATGTCATTCTAGAGTTGGGTTAGCCTTCTGGGCGAATGAGGTCTCGACGAAATGAGGCCTGGTTGGCCCAGGAGACAACTCAAGATCTGAACCTGGAGTGATAGGTTGCGATGTTGCCCGCAGTTGGCAGGTCAAGCTCGTTAGTTTGTGCTATGTTGCGGGTTGTGATGAGCGTGAGGTTCCAGATGGTATCCGGGGGTGCCTGAGGACACCATGGCGCCTGAGGGTACCGGTGGTCGCTACTCCTGAGTGAGGGTGAGATCAGCGATGCTGGCAACGACCGTGGTTGCGCCGGCTCGTAGCAGTGCTTGCTCTGTGAACCCGCCGGTCAGCACGCCAATGACGCTGCCTGCGCCTGCGTTTTTGCCGGAGAGCGCATCCATGGTCGTATCTCCAACAGAAGCGACTTTTGCCATGCTTGTGACTCGTGCAGCCAGTGCTGCTGCGAGGACCATGTCGGGATGCGGACGCCCTCGTAGCGATTCAGTGGGGCAAAGAGCTCCGTCGATCAATGATCGCCAACCGAGAGTATCGATCAATAGCTCCTGTGTAGTAGCGGAAAAACCGGTCGTGAGGAAGACGCGAATGTCTGCTTTACGCAGCTGGGCAAAAAGATTTGCGGCCCCCTGCATCTCGTCGACCCCAGAAGTCTGCACCGCCTCTTCGTAGTGACGTTCAAACGCCTCCGTCGCTTGCAATGCCATTGACTCATCGTGGAGCAGCGCGGTGAAAACTTCGATCTTGGACTGGCCCATCGTGTGGACAACGAAGTTGCGCTCGTCATGTGTCGGCTGACGATGTGTGATTTCGATGATCGCCCGATCAAATGCATCGAGTACTCGCCCGGAGTCCAGGACGGTAGTGCCGGCCATGTCGAAGCAGACTAACTCAACGTCGTCCAAGTAATGGTTGGTGACACTCATCGGAGTGCCTTTTGGATAGTCTCAAAGGCGGCCTGCGGGGATATGGTCATACCGCGCCCTGCGAGGCCGGTTATCCATGTGACGTTTGGCCGTGGCTTCTCGGAAAAGTAGATGGCGCCATCGCCCGGCATGAGCTTTGAATAGACACCCTGCCATCGGTGGGTGGTGGGCGCGAGTGTATGACCCAAGAGTGTCCGCGCACGTTGTACAAGGTAATCCTCGATGGTGCTACTAAGAAATGGCGAGCCGTAATCGTCGTGGGTGTCTCCGATGGTCAGAGAACTATCGCTTCGCTGGGAAAGGAGGAGTTGTGCTCCATGGTTCGCTGCGATCGGATCTTGGGGGCCAAGCAGCGATCGCAGCGAGGCAAAGGCCGGGTAGTAGCGAAATGAGTCGATGTCTGCGATGGCTGGCGAGAGTGGTCTGGCGTGTGGGCCGGTTTGCAACATCTGGAGCTGGGTCAACGTTAGCCGGGAGGTGGAGGAGGTGAAGCCGATGCTTCGCAGGTCGCTCACGCCGGTTGCGAAGAAGGCGTAGTCGAAGGGGACGCGAGTATGATCGATGAGCTCAAGCTCCTCGTCATGGCAATAAATTACCTCCGCGTTGGCACGAAGGTGATAGTTGGGACTCAGACTCAGTCTCTGATGCAGAATCGACAAGATGGAACGTGGTTCGGTGACGGCATCCATGGAGCACAACAATGCACCTGAGGTTGGGGCTTGGATCCCATACCGGTCGAGAAGTTCGTTCTGTCCGAGCATGGCGAATCCTCGCTCACCTGCGTCTTTGAGCTCGGTGGCAGCCTCAAGAACACTAACCTCGGACTCGACCTGAGCCAACGTGATGGATCCATCGGTCCTGAAGGGAAGCTCTGGCCAGACAGCTTTGAGGCGGAGCCATCGATCCCTCGCCGACAAGGCGGTGTCGAGTTCTGATCCTGCCGCACGCCCGGATATCCAGATGAGGCCCAAGTTGCGAATACTGGCACCGCGAGGCTCGCTATCGCGCTCGAGGTGTAGAACGGAGTATCCCTGTTCTAGTAGGTGGATTGCAATCCATGTTCCGAGAATCCCGGCACCGACAACGATGATTTTCATGAAGTCACTGTAGGTGAGTGCTTGCGCTAAGTGGGAGCAAATGACGAGAGTTTTCTTGACATTCATCTCCGTGTCTAACGGTCGTTGGCTGGAGTTCACCTCGTGTCTTTAGTGTTTGGACTGTTAGATCATCGACTAGTTCACACGAATTTACACGAAGGGGTTAGTTGTGAAGGCAATAAAAATAGGATTCGCCATGGTAGGCGCGACGGCGGTGCTGCTCAGCGCCTGCGGTAGCGCATCGAGCGCGAGCACCAGCACCACCACCTCAGCCAAGTCGGTCGATTTCGCGACCTGCTCGTCGCTCGCTGCCTGTGGCGGGATGGCCAACCTCGTCAAGGCAGCCAAAGCAGAGGGTGCCTTGACCGTCACGACGTTACCTGACGATTGGGCCAACTACGGGCAGATCATGTCTTCGTTCGAGAAGAAGTACGGCATCAAGATCGATGACGTGAACCCTGAGGGTTCGTCAGCCTACGAAGTCGATTCGCTCAAGACACTCAAGGGCTCATCACGTTCACCGGATGTTCTCGATATGGGAATCCCTTTCGCAGTCAAGGCATCGAAGCTGGGTCTACTCGCCAACTATAAGGTCAAGTACTGGAATCAGATTCCCTCCGATTGCAAGTCAGGATCGGGCCAGTGGTACTGTGACTACGGCGGCTACATCTCGATCGGCTATAACGCCGCCCTGACCAAGAGTCCGGTCACCGGCTTTGCCAGCCTCACCAACCCTGCCTTCCGTGGCGGAGTCGCCCTCGACGGTGATCCTGAGGATGCTGGTGCAGCCTTCTCGGGCGTTATCGCGGCAGCCCTTGGTAATGGTGGCTCCTACAACAACATCATGCCTGGCATCAAGTACTTTGAGCACCTCAAGTCCATCGGAAACTTCATCCCAGTCCAGTCATCGGCTGCAACGATCTCCTCCGGAGAAGTGAAGGTCAACATCGATTGGGACTATCTCAACGTTGCCTACGAAAACGCCTTGAAGGGCAAGATCGACTGGAAGGTAATCATTCCCAAGGGAGTCCATTACGCCTCGTACTATGCCCAGGCCATCGCCAAGTACGCACCTCATCCAGCGGCAGCTCGACTCTGGGAAGAGTACCTGTACTCTAATACCGGTCAGAACCTGTGGCTCAAGGGCTACACCGACCCGATTCGACTCGCCTCGATGATCAAGGACGGTACGGTCAACAAGACCTATCTTGCCGCAGTGCCTCCTGTGTCAGGAACGCCAGTCTTCCCGACCCAGGCGCAACTCAACGCTGCACAGACCGTCATCCTGGCTAACTGGCCCAAGGTCTGATGGTTTCAACTCTTACCCATAATCGGGAGGAGAGTTCCCCCAGCTCTCCTCCCAGACCTCGTCGTCGACGAGCCCTAGGCCGCTATGGTGGCGTGGTTCCATATCTGGTATTCCTGCTCATCTTCCTGCTCATTCCTGCCTTCTCTGTTCTGATTGGAGCGTTTGAATCCAACGATGGCAAGCCAACGCTTGCGAACCTTAGACTCGCGTTCTCCGGTCCCTATCTGCACTCATTCGTGGCATCCTTTGAGCTATCGATCGGTTCTACGATCATCGCCGTGGTCGTTGGCTTTGTTGCTGCCTTGGCGGTAGCTGCGACGCGTGGCCGCCCACGAGCCTTGGTGCAGTCCAGTTCAAGTGTGCTGGCCAACACCGGTGGGGTTCCGCTGGCCTTTGCCTTTATCGCAACGCTCGGCAATTTTGGGATTGTTACCAAAGTACTTTCGAGCATGGGCATCAACTTGTATGCCCACGGGTTCTCGCTGTATTCGGTCGTAGGACTTATCATCGTCTATCAGTACTTCTTGATCCCGGTCATGATTCTCGTCATGCTTGGCCCAATTCAAAACATCCGCTCCGCCTGGGTAGAGGCGGCACGATCACTGGGGGCGTCGAAGCTCCGGTTTTGGTGGTCGGTGGGTCTGCCGATTCTTTCGCCTGCGATCCTCTCTGGAACGGTGGTTATCTTCGCTGATGCCTTTGCGGCCTATGCCACCGCCGAGGCGCTCACCTCTGGAACGTTGCCGCTGGTGCCGATCCAGATCGGAAGCTTGATCTCGGGGAATGTGGCGGCAGGCGAGGGCAACCTTGGCAACGCCTTGGGGCTTGGCATGATCGTCGTGGTGGCGCTGGCGGCCACGGTCTATGTGTTGAGCCAGAGGAGGGCATCGCGATGGTTACGATAACGCCGGGAGGTGATGGTCTCCATCTACGCCAGGCCGGCATCGGCCGCGTATTCCGGGCCATCGTTCTCATCATCGTAGGAGCCTTCTTCCTCATCCCGATTCTGGCATCTGCTCGGTATTCGGTGCTAGGACTACACGGGCATCTGACCTTATCTGCATATCGATCGCTGTTTGCCGATCCAAGCTTTCGCTCGTCGCTTTGGCTGTCGTTGCAAGTAGCGATCTTGACGGTGATTCTGACGGGATTGCTGGTTATCCCCACCTCAATCTGGGTTACTGTTCGGATACCAAAGCTGAGGGGTCTGTTGGATGCGCTCAGCATCGTGCCGCTCGGTGTGCCCTCCGTCGTGGTGGTTCTGGGGCTCCTTGGCGCGTATCACAGCATTTTGAATTTGATCCTCACGTCGCCATTTATCTTGGCGCCGATCTATGTCATGTTGGCGCTCCCTTACAGTTATCGAACCTTCGATACTGCTGTACGATCGCTTGATGTCAACACGTTGGTCGAAGCCTCTCAGTCGCTTGGAGCCAGTTGGACGCGAACGCTTATCAGTGTCCTGTTGCCGAACCTAAGGGCTGGGATGATCGGTGCACTGATTTTGGCTGGCGCGTATGCGCTCGGCGAGTTCGTGGTGGCATCCTTGCTCAGCTTTAACACCTTCCCGGTTTTTATCGTCCAAATTGGGTTGACCGCCGCAGCGGAGGCGGTGGCGGTCTCGCTGGTGGCCTTGTTGGTTGCCTTTATACCGCTCTCATTGGTCACGATTCTCGGCGGTGGTCGTAGCAAGAACATGCGAAGGAGTGTGGGTGTCACAGGTTGATTTGCGGCTCGTGGGGCTGGAGAAGTTCTATGGTTCGATGCATGCCCTCGACGGCTTCTCACTCGAGGTCGCGGCCGGTGAGCTCGTAGTGCTGCTAGGGCCATCTGGTTGTGGTAAGACCACGGCGTTGCGCTCGGTTGCAGGGTTGGAGCGCCTCGACGGTGGACAGGTCTTCGTTGGTGGAGCTGATATCACCAATCAGGCTGCAGCGAAGCGCAACATGGGGATCGTCTTCCAGCACTATAGTCTCTTCCCTCACATGACGGCGGGTGAGAATATCGAGTTTGGCTTGAAGATCCGTAAGGTCGATGCTGCTACCCGACGTCGACGCTCGGGGGAGCTGCTCGAACTCGTTGGCCTCGCCGATCTCGGTGGCCGCTTTGCCCACCAGCTCTCAGGTGGCCAGCAACAGCGTGTCGCCTTGGCGAGGGCGTTAGCTATTGAGCCGTCTGTCTTGTTGTTGGATGAACCACTCTCTGCCCTAGATGCAAAGGTTCGGGTCAGCCTGCGCGACGAGATCCGCCGCGTGCAGCGAGAGGTCGGCATCGCTACGATCTTCGTCACCCACGACCAGGAGGAGGCGCTCGCAATCGCCGATCGCATCGGAGTGATGCATCATGGTATCCTTGCACAGCTTGGCTCCCCAGCTCAGATTTATACGGCCCCAGCCACCGAGTTCGTGGCCGAGTTCGTCGGTAAGGTCAATCGCCTCCGTGGAGTGGCAACCAATGAAACGACCGTTCTGACCAAGGGGTTTGGGGCTTACTCGGTCGGCGAGCCAGTCGTCGTCGGTGGTGAGTATGAGGTTTTGGTTCGTCCGGAACAGCTTGGAATCCGCGGTGTTGCCGATGGTACCAGTCGATTGATCGAGATGTCCTTCTTGGGCTCCAGCTTCTCTGCTGTCGTGCAAGGATCTGACGGGGCAAAGGCCGTGGTTGCGGTCTCCCCAGAGGAGTCGATTGGCTTTCGTGTCGGTGAGCCCGTCGAAATCTACCAGCGTGGTCCGACACTCATGACGTTATCGGCTCCAACGCGTCTCCAAGAGCAGGCGGCGCCCGAGTTTGCCGAGTTGGACTAGTACCACGAGAACGAGGGGATGATGACAACAGCAGATGGCGCCAAGTCCGTAATCGAGTTATTGTCCGGGCCGAGCCTGCAGCGTAACTTCGGTGAGGAGCTACCCCTGATTGAACATCTCCTTCAGACGGCGGAGCTGTTGTGGATAGATTGCGGCGACGCCGAGATGGCTGTTGCAGGTTTGCTGCACGATGTGTCGTGGACCAGAGGTTCGTCGGAGGCCGACCATGCGGATGACTCCGCGATGATCGCTCTCGAGCTTGGCTTCTCGCCAAGGGTTGTAGAGCTCATTGCTCTCCATGTGACGGCAAAGCGATATCTCGTGCGTTCCGACGAGCGCTACTGGGGCAAGCTGTCGAGGGAGTCGCGCGCAACCCTCGTAGAGCAGGGCGGCGCACTTGCGATTACTGAGGTGGCGCGGTTTGAGGCGAGCCCATACTTCGGTGATGTGATCCGTCTACGACTCGCCGATGATATGGCAAAGGATCCGGGTCGCGTCACCCGCCCGCTTGTTGAGTTTGCGCCCATCATTGAGTCAGCACTTGGGTCGGGCTCTGCACCGGGGGCGTGAACACCTCTCTAGGATGGCACCAGGTTGTGCTATCAGACGTTCGTTTGTTGCACAACCCTGATGTTCTTCGGTGTAAGTATGGAGGATTCGATTGGTCAGCCCCAAAGATGATTGGTCGTTGATCGATGCCTATGATTATGCGCTCCCGCCCGAGAGGATCGCTCGAGTCCCGGCAGAGCCGCGCAGCTCGGCAAGGCTGTTAGTCGGTCTGAGCGACGAGGTCTACACCGTCACCGTTGCTGATCTTGGATCGCTGCTTCGTGAGGGTGATGTGGTGGTCGTCAACGACTCCAAGGTGGTGCCAGCCCGGTTTCACGTGGAGCGTGCCACTGGTGGGCGCGTCGAGGTCCTGCTGTTGGCGACCGACGGCGCGAAGTTCGAGGCCCTCATTCGCCCCAACGCTCGGATCCGTGATGATGAGCTGCTCTATCGCGATCATGAACCTGTATTTCGTGTCTGTGGAGGGGGTATTGCGTCTTCAGGACTGCAGACCCGGATGGTCGAGGTCCTGGGGGACGCCGTATTTTCTTATGGCGAAATCCCACTCCCTCCTTATCTTGCCGGAGTTAGCATCGACCCCGATCGTTACCAAACGGTCTATGCCAATCGCCCGGGTTCGGTGGCGGCACCGACCGCGGGACTCCATTTCGATAATAAGTTGCTTCGCGATCTTGAGCAACGAGGTATCGATGTCGTCCGTGTTGAACTCGAGGTTGGTCTTGGCACCTTCGCTCCGGTCAAGGAGCGAGAACTAGACAAGCACACGATGCATTCCGAGCGTTATTCGGTGACGCCCGAGGCCCTCGAGCGCATTGGTCAGGCTCGCCGTGTCGTCGCCATTGGGACCACCGTGGTGCGAACGCTGGAGACTATCGCACAAGGAGCGGAGTTGTGTGGGTCCTCGTCGCTGTTCATTCGTCCCGGTTACGAATACCGCGCAGTCGATCTCCTGTTGACGAATTTCCACGTTCCACGTTCCACGCTCCTCGCACTCGTCGCCGCGGCGGTTGGCTCGCGTTGGCGTGACCTCTACCAGTATGCTCTCGCGAATGACTTGCGATTTCTCTCCCTCGGCGACGCTATGTTGATCCCTACCAACCGTTCCGCTGATGGGCCCCGTTTTCACAGCGCTGTGGTATCTGGCGATCGCCGAACCTCTCAGGATGGGCAGTGACCCACTTTGTAGTGGGTGCACGCGATGGTGCGGCCCGACGTGGTCGGCTCAAGCTGCGCTCGTGCGTCGTGGAGACGCCGTTGTTCATGCCGGTCGCCACCCGGGGTATGGTACGCCTCATGCCAACCGAGCTTGTTGCCGAGCTGGGCTATGAGGTGCTTCTTTCCAACACCTATCACCTGATGCTTAGACCCGGTGCCGATGTTGTCGCAAGGATGGGAGGCTTGAACGCCTTCACTGGCTTCCCCGGGGCCTCACTGACCGACTCGGGCGGTTTCCAGATCATGTCGCTGGATGCGACGATCACCCCTGGGGGGGCTCGGTTTCGCAACGTCTACGACGGCTCTTGGGTCACACTGACTCCAGAGGCGTCCGTGTCGACCCAAGAGGCGCTTCGTGCTGACATTGCGATGGTGCTCGACGTGTGCACAAAGTTGCCAGCAGACCGTAAGGTCCTTGCCTACAATCTTGAACTTACATCCCGATGGGCCGAACGCTGTCGAGAGGCCCATCATGACGAGGCTCAGCGACTCTTTGGCATCGTGCAGGGTGGAGTTGACGCTGACTTGCGTTCTCTGAGCGCTCAAGCGATTGCTAGCATCGGATTTGACGGATACGCCATCGGGGGCTTAGCGGTCGGTGAATCGGCCGAGAGTACGCTCGATGCGCTGCGGGCGAGCGTCGCTGAGCTACCGGAGGATCGACCTCGATATCTCATGGGTGTTGGCGATCCCTATCTGATGGCCCATGCGGTCGCCCTTGGGGTTGATATGTTCGACTGTGTCGCCCCCACACGCCTGGCCCGCCATGGAACTGCGCTTACCCAGCAGGGTCCGTTGCGTGTCAAAGGAGTTGGCCAGCGAGGGGTTGACGAGCCACTCGATCCAGCGTGTGGTTGTCGAGTGTGCCGGCGAGTATCGAGGGGCCTCTTGCATCACTTACTCCATGTCGACCATGAGAGCGCTGGAGCGTTGCTTTCCATCCATAACCTGGCATTTCAGTACGACCTGGTCACCCGATTGCGCAAGGCGATTGATGATCACAGGATTGAAGAAGTTCTTCAACAAGTCGATAAGATTTGGCGACGGCCGACCTTCGAGTCTTCTCTTGGCAACGATTAGCGTTGTGGTTGTAGGGGTGGCTAGGATGGGGTGTTTGGTTCCATGGATTTAAAGGTGGGTAATGCGTAAAGGGCGATGGATCCAATCGGTTCTCATTAGCACGGTGGTAGCGATCGCCGCTTTTGTGGCGGTGATCAGTGCCCATTACCATCCGGTGCTTGGATTGGATCTTCAAGGTGGGGCCTCGGTTGTCTATAAGCCGGCCCGCAAGGTCTCAGCGGCGACACTTGACGAGACGATTTCGATCATTGAGAATCGCGTGAATGCCCTTGGGGTAGGTGAGCCATCGATTGGACAGCAGGGCAACGACATCGTCGTGGATCTCCCAGGTATCAAAGATCCGAAGAAGGCACTGAGCTTTATCGGTCAGACCGCTATTTTGCAGTTCCGCCCCGTGTTATGCACAGCGCCGCTCTACACCAAGCCACCAGCAAGTCTGCATCTTACGAAGCAGCAATTGACGCCGACGTGCCCGACGTCGGCGACGGACACTGCATCGACGCTTCAGTACGTGCCTACGACGAGTCCACTGACGGCCACTTCGGCCTCGACAGCGGTGCTTCCCGAGTACTCAGGGAACTCCAAGACGGTCGTAGCTCGTTATGTTGTCGGACCAACGCTGTTGACGGGTAATGCGATTAAAAGCGTTTATGCCGCGCCAGAGTCACAGACAGTCACAAACAAGTGGGCGATCAACTTCACGCTGACCGCTAAGGCTTCACCAGTCTTTAATCAGATTGCCAAGACGTACTATCATCAACTGCTTGCGGTCGTACTTGATGGCACCGTGCAGTCGGCGCCAGAGATCAACTCCACCAACTTCAATGGGCAAGGACAGATCACTGGGAACTATACCCAAGCGACGGCGACGGATCTCGCCACTATCTTGCACTACGGCGCTTTGCCGGTGCAGCTGGTGCAACAGACGGTGCAGACGATCTCGCCGACGCTTGGAGCTGCCTCGCTCCGAGCTGGGCTCATCGCCGGAGTTGCCGGTCTGATTCTGGTCATGCTCTATACCATTTTCTACTACCGGCTGCTCGGACTCGTGGTGGTTGGGGGGCTCGCAACGACGTTTGCGGCCCTCTGGGCGATTATCGCCTTGCTCGGGCACACCGCACAGCTCACGCTCAACCTTGCGGGAGTGACGGGTATCATCGTATCGATCGGAGTCATCGTCGACTCCTACATCGTCTTCTTCGAACGGCTCAAAGACGAGGCGCGCAATGGCCGGAGCCTTCGAGCATCGGTTGACACTGGATTTTCCAAGGCGTTTCGCACGATCATCGCAGCTGACCTGGTCTCCTTCATTGGTGCCGCGCTACTGTATTACTTCAGTATTGGAGATGTCCGTGGCTTTGCGTTCTTCCTCGGGCTCTCCACCATTTTGGATGTGGCCTCAGCTTGGTTTTTCACGCGGCCGCTCGTGCTTTGGATTGGCAACTCGATCTCTCCTAAGCGTTACCGTTGGCTGGGCGTGCCCCTCGTGCAGGTCACCCAGAAGCCATTGGGTGGTACCGGCGTGATTCGACCGAGCCGTGTAGCTGCGAAAGGGGTTTGACAACCATGTCCGATGACACGATCAATCATCACGCTCAGACGGACGACGAGACCCCGGTGCTTGAGCCTCGGGAGGAAGCGAAGTCAGAGGGTTTTGGGGTCCAGACCATCGATGTGAGCGAGGCGTCCTGGTGGCGACGCCTGGGTGCAGGTGCGACGCATTATCCGTTTGTTCATCGTTCGCGTTATTACTTTGTGCTTTCGTTCCTAGTCATCGTCGCTGGCCTTGCTGCCCTCACCGGTCGTGGGCTTAACTTTGGCATCAGCTTCAAGGGTGGTGTCAGTTGGCAGGTGCCGTCTGCGACGTTGACCGTCAAGCAGGCAAACACGATCGTGGCGCGTGCTGGCGTTACACAAGCTACCGTGGTGACGCTGGGATCACACTCGGCGCGAACCCTTGAGGTGCAGGCGGACTTGACCAAGCTCTCGGGCGCGGCCAGAACCGCCAAGGAGAATCAGGTAGCCTCGCTGCTCGCCGCTAAAGCACACATCCCTTCATCAGCAGTTGCAATAGAGTTTGTGGGTCCAACCTGGGGTGGTCAGATTACTGATGCAGCCGTGAAGGCGCTCATCGCCTTCTTCGTCGGCATCATCTTGTACATCTCAATTCGATTCGAGTGGAAGATGGCGGCCGCCGCGATCATCGCGGTGGTCCACGACCTCTTGGTGACGATTGGAATCTATGCCCTGAGCGGGTTCCAGGTGACGCCGTCGACGGTGATTGCGGTCTTGACGATCCTTGGCTACTCGCTCTACGACACTATCGTGGTCTTTGACCGGATCAAGGAGAATGTCGGTGGCTTAGTCGATAAAGGGAAGATGAACTACTCCGACGCAGTCGATCTCTCGGTGAACCAGACGCTCGCCCGCTCGCTCAATACCTCCTTGGTGGCCGTCATCCCGATTCTGTCTGTGTTGGTCATCGGGGCCTATGTACTTGGCGCGACCACGCTGAAGAACTTCGGTCTCGCACTCGTGGTCGGGCTCACCAGCGGTGCTTACTCGTCGCTGTTCATCGCCTCTCCTTTGCTGGCCCGTTTCAAGGAGCGCGAACATCGATATCGTCAGATCAGGGCACGCATTGAACGTCGCGCGGTGGTCGCTGAGCCTGAAGGAATGACGGCATCCTAGAGAAATGATGGTGGACTGTGATCTTCAATTGCTGCTCGAGGCGATGGATCTTGATGAATTCTCTGAGGCGTCCTCGACCATAGCTAAGGCTCTGGAGTTTGCACGGGTCGCCCATCGTGCCCAACGTCGACACTCAGGTGAAGCCTATGTTACGCATCCAATCGGGGTAGCGCTTATCACAGCAGCACTCGGTGGTGACTTGACCGCCGTCGTTGCCGCATTGCTTCATGACACGGTTGAGGACACCTCGGTGACACTTGCGCAAATCGCGGAGGAGTTCTCCACCACCGTAGCCGATGTCGTTGATGGACTGACCAAGCTCGATCGGATTAGCTTCGACTCCAGAGAGGCGCAACAGGCCGCGACCATGCGTAAGATGCTGATCGCGATGGCCAAGGATGCAAGGGTCTTAGTCATCAAGTTGGCCGATCGACTGCACAACATGCGCACAATCGCCGCCTTGCCGGTCGAGAAGCAGCGTCGTATCGCCCAAGAGACTATGGATATCTACGCTCCATTGGCCAATCGCCTGGGGATCGAGGACATGAAATGGCAGCTCGAGGACTTAGCCTTTGCGACCTTACACCCAAGGCGTTATGCCGAGATCGATCACATGATCGCAACGCGCGCACCCGAGCGCGAACGTTACCTCGATCAGGTTATCACAGAGCTGCAACGGCGACTCGCGCAGGTGGGCATCGAGGCCGAGGTCACTGGACGCCCCAAGCATCTTTGGTCAATCTATGAGAAGATGATCATCAAGGACAAAGACTTCGACTCAATCTATGACATCATCGCGGTTCGCATCGTCACTGAAAACGATCGGGATTGCTGGGCAGCCCTCGGTGTCGTGCACTCGCTGTGGGCACCTATCCCAGGTAGGTTCAAGGACTATATCAACGCCCCAAAGTTCAATCTCTATCAGTCGCTGCACACGACGGTCCTGTTAGATAAGGGCAATCCGCTCGAGGTGCAGCTACGCACCAGGGAGATGCACCGACGTGCCGAGTTCGGGATCGCGGCCCACTGGGGCTATAAGGAGGGTGCCAGCGGAGCCAATGTGCCGTGGGTCGATCGCATTATGGAGCTCCAAGAGGATGTTCTAGATCCACTTGAGTTCCTCGAGCATCTCAAGTCAGATCTTGAGATGGACGAGGTCTACGTCTTCACCCCGAAGGGCAAAGTCGTCACGCTGCCCGTTGGTGCTACACCGTTGGATTTTGCCTACTCCATTCACACCGAGGTTGGGCACCGTTGTATCGGCGCCAAGGTCAATGGTCGTCTCGTACCGCTCGAGTCGGTACTGCGCTCCGGGGACACGGTAGAGATCGTGTCGTCGCGGTCCCCGACGGCGGCACCTTCGAGGGATTGGCTCTCGATCGTGGTGACGCCCCGTGCGAAGGCGAAAATTCGGCAGTGGTTCTCTCGGGAGCGACGTGAGGAGTCGATCGAGATCGGCCGCGATGAGTTGACCAAGGCACTTCGACGCGAAGGTCTTGCGGTCAACACCCATCTTTCCCAGGCAGGCCTCGCCAAACTTGCGAAGATGAACGGACTCCATGACGGCGAAGGCCTCTTGGTCGCCGTCGGTGAGGGGCATGTTTCGGCGCGCGCGATCGCCCAACGTCTCCAACGCAACGAACTTGAGACCGAAGGGTACGCTCCGACGGTCTCACACCAGCGCTCACGCCGCATGTCCAAGGGCCCAATGGTCTTCGTTGAGGGGATGGAGGATGTGCTGGTACGGATTTCGCGCTGTTGCAACCCGATCCCGGGTGACGAGATTGTAGGGTTCATCACCCAAGGCCGTGGTGTCGGGATTCATCGGGCTGACTGTCCCAACGTGCTCGATCTGCTCAAGCGAGCAGGGGAGCGACGAGTCGAGGTTGAGTGGGCTCATGAAGGCGGATCGACCTACCAGATGGCGATCGAGGTCTTGGCTCTTGACCGCGCTCGGTTGCTGGCTGATGTCTCCAAGGTGCTCAGCGAACACCACGTCAATATCACCATGAGCTCCTCGCGAACCAGGGGTGACCATGTCTCTCGCATGCGGTTTGAATTCGAACTGGTCGACCCAGGGCACCTATCGTCGGTGCTCGGCGCCATTCGACAACTTGACGGAGTGTTCAATGCCTATCGCATGTTGCCTGGCGCGTCGCGACGCGACAACAATGAGGCGGTCGCAGACGGCGGTGGAGCTGTGGCGAGCCGTGAGCGTAGCTAGCTTCGGGCATGGGAATTTCGAGCACGGTGAGCGCTGCACACAATCAGCCGGAACTCAGTGAGTCGGAACTCAGTGAGTCGGAACTCAGTGGCTGGGCACCGGTGACATGAGGCAGGCGAGCCGTTGGCGTAAAGATCATAAATCATGTTGAGTTCTCGACACCATTGGTACCAGCACACCATCCACATCACACCACGGTCTGCAAGGTTGAGTCATCGCTCAAGGTAGTGGTTTGGAGAACGCCTCCATTGGATAACGCTGGTGGGTCCTGATGAATCGGATGCTTACGCTGCATCACTTTAAGCTTTAGCGGATGTGTTCTGGTTGCGCAGCCATGGCTGGGGTCAGTTGGCCTTTTTGGGTCGATAGACTGGGCCCAAAGTTCGCCCAGGAGGTCGCGAGTTGGTATCCCTGATTGCATCCATCGCTTCACTCGTCCTATTAATCGTGAGTCTCATTGTGCTAGCGCAAGTGCGGACTCTCAGGGCGCAGATGGATGAGTTTGCTAGTCAGTGGCGCCACGAGATGATTGAACTGATTCGGTATGCGACGACCGTTGCCCATGAGGCGACTTCGACGGCGAGCGAGACGCGAGAACTCCTCGAAGAACGAGCGACCGATGTCCAAGCGATTGACCGGATGACTAAGACTGTTCTCAACACCGTTGGATACCCTTTCGTATCGGTGGGTAGGCTACGCTTGGCCGTTCGACGCGGTCGTAGGGTTTTCCATGATCGTAGGGAGGGTATCAGTTGATGCATCGGGGCAGGTGGTTTTTGCTCGGGATAGGCGTAGGAGTCGTTGGTACGCGGAGGGTAGCGATGGCGCTCCGCCCGATACTGGAGCGTCCACTTGAGGCAAGCGCTAAACGTTCGGTGAAGAGGATGCGTGGTGATGTGAAGGTCGCGCTCCGTGAGGCGGTTGCCGCCTATCGAAACGACACACCCCCAGGACAGGTTGTTGAGGGACATGCGAAGGAGATCAATGGATTCCAATGAGTTGAGGCGGTCGTTCCGCGAGTTTTTTGTTAAGCGTGACCATACTTCCGTACCCTCGGCAAGTCTCATTCCCTTCGACAAAACCGTCCTGTTCACGGTCGCCGGGATGGTTCCATTCAAGCGATATTTCCTCGGTGAGGAGCCAGCGCCCTTTGCGCGAGCAACGAGTATCCAGAAGTGCATGCGAGCTGGCGGAAAGCACAACGATCTCGATCAGATCGGGCAGACGCTTCGCCACCTCACATTCTTTGAGATGCTCGGTAACTTCTCCTTCGGTGATTACTTCAAGGAGCAGGCGATTCCCTATGCTTGGGAGCTCGTGACCTCGGTTCTCGGTCTTGAGCCCGACCGACTCTGGATCACCGTGCATACCAGCGACGATCAGGCGGCCGAGATTTGGCGCGATGTTGTTGGGGTCGCGCCGAAGAGGATCCAGCGCCTAGAGGAAGATAACTGGTGGCAGATGGGTGACACCGGTCCGTGTGGTCCGTGCTCGGAGATCTATTACGACAAGGGCGCTAGCTATGGTGACGATGGCGGTCCTGCCTTTGGGTCGGATGAGCGATTTCTAGAGATCTGGAACCTCGTTTTTATGCAGTTCGATCAGCAAGACAGTGGGGATCTTGTTCCACTGCCTAAACCCTGCATCGATACCGGAGCGGGTCTGGAGCGCATAGTACCGATCCTGCAAGGTCGTCCGTCGGTTTTCGAGACCGACCTGGTCTTCCCAATTCTTGAGGAGGCACAGTCGTTGACAGGCAAGAGGTATGGTACTGATCATCATGACGACGTCGGACTGCGTATCATGGCCGACCATGCCAGGGCGATGACCTTCCTGTTGGCCGATGGCGTTGTTCCAACCAACGAGGGGCGCGGGTACGTGTTGCGACGGATTATTCGACGGTTGATTCTTCGTGCCCAGCTCCTTGGCGCACACACGCGAGTAGTCGAGCCGCTGCTCTTGGGCGTCGTTGCGACGATGGGGGAGGCCTATCCAGAGTTACGTGAGCGCCAAGACCGTGTTATGGAGCTCGCAACCCGGGAAGAGGCTCGTTTCCACCAGACGTTGACCATTGGCGCCCCAGTCCTGGATGCGGCCATCGAAGGTGGTTCGGTCACCGGTGAGGTCGCCTTCCGCCTCCATGACACCTTTGGTGTCCCCATTGAGTTGACGACCGAGATCGCCCTCGATCGCGGCGTCGGGGTCGATCTCGAGGGCTTCCATCAGGCGATGGCTGAGCAGCGCAGTCGCTCTCGTCAGGCTGGTCTGGGTGGCGATGGTGTTATTGAACAGGCCGATGGGGCACTGTGGGTACTTGAGACCTTTGGGAAGACCGAGTTCCTCGGTTATGATACCGACCAAAGCACGGGTGAGATCCAGTTTGTCGGTCAAGAAGGTGATCGAATGGTGCTCTATGTCGATCGAACGCCATTCTATCCAGAAGGTGGTGGTCAGGTTGGCGACACCGGTGTTGTCATTGGTGAGAGTTTCCGAGCACGAGTACTCGATACCGACCAGCCGGTTCAAGGGGTGATCAGACACTGGATCGAGCTTGAAGAGGGCGAGGCTGAGGTCGGAGCGAGTGTTGAGCTCTCAGTTGATGCCGAGCGACGGGCAAAACTTCGTGCCAACCATAGCGCCACCCACCTGTTGCAGTGGGCGTTGCGTCGCGTCCTTGGTGATCACGTTGCCCAACAGGGTTCACTGGTAGCACCTGATCGCTTGCGCTTTGACTTCACCCACTGGGCGCCACTCACGAAGAGCGAGATCGAGCGTATCGAGGAGATGGTCATGGGTCAGGTGATTACCGCCGAGCACGTCGTGACGGAGATAAAGGACAAGAACGCCGCCCTTGAGGAGGGTGCGATCGCCTTTTTTGGCGACCAGTATCAAGATGTCGTTCGTGTCGTCCACGCCGGCCCACAGTCAGTCGAACTGTGTGGGGGGACGCATGTGCACTCATTAGGCGAGATTGGGCTCTTTAAAATCGTCGCCGAAGGGTCAATCGGCGCCAACACCAGGAGAATCGAGGCCGTGACCCAACTCGGGGCCCTTGGTGCTGTGCACGGTCTAGAGCGCCAGCTTGACGCCATGGAGCGCGTCCTACCCGGTGGTCGGGATCTGCTCGTTGAAAGGCTCACGGCCCTTCTTGAGAAGAACAGGTCGCTGGAGGCCCAACTGTCGAGCCTACGCCAAGAGTCGTTACGCACCCTCGCACGCGAGCTTGGTCAAGGCCATGATACTCCCTGGATTGTTGAGCGTGTCGATGGCCTCAACGCGCAAGACCTTCGCTATGTGGTCACTCAGCTGCGCCAACGCAAGGGTCTCGAGGGTGTGGTGCTCGCCAGTGTCACCGATCAGAAGGTCGCTCTTGCGGCCGCTGTCACCAATCCCGAGCTTCGTGGGGCGAACGAGATCCTCGAACCGGTAGCGAAAGCCGTCGGTGGTCGGGTTGGGCCACAACGAGAGTTGGCGCTCTCTGGTGGGCGAGACATCGCAGAGCTCGACGGTGCCCTTGACGCACTACGTGCCGGCCTCATCACGACGTTATGAGGGTTCTCGGCTGCGATCCGGGTGAGCGCAGGATTGGACTGGCCATCAGCGTCGGCACTTCTGCCCTCCCACTCTCGGTTATCGAGCGCAGCGACGGGTGGGTCGAGGCGATTCGTGCCGCAGTAGATCACTATGGCGTCGAGTTGATGGTCGTTGGAGTTCCTTTCGCACTGAGCGGATCGATGACTGCGTCTACCACCATGGCGCGCACCTTCATCGCCGAGGTCACCGCGGCCATCAAGGTGCCGGTGGTCGAGATGGATGAGCGGTTTTCGAGCCGCGCGGCGGAGCGGTCGTTGAGCGCTGCTGGGGTATCGATGCGTCGGCAACGAGGAAGGATCGACGACCTAGCGGCAGCCGACATCCTTCAGCGATACCTCGATCGGGCTGTTGATGATTAAGTGGCGCTGGCTGATCGTTGGGGTCGTCGCGCTGATGATCTTGGTGATAATCGGTGGTGGCATTGCTTACGATCTTGAGTCACGGCCTGGTCCAACGGGGCGCTCGGTTGCGGTAGTGGTCACACCAGGGGAGTCCGTCAATGCCATCTTCGACCAGTTGGCTTCGGCCAGCGTGGTGCGTGCCCCACTGCTCTTCAAGGCGTATGCCGAGTTTAAGGGCGTTGGTACCATTGATTCTGGTGTATATTTCTTGCGCACCAATGAGGGGTACGCCGAGACTCTCGGTCTGTTGACGGGTGGGCCGTCGTCAGTCAAGTTGACGGTACTCCCAGGGATGACCATCGACGCGATCGCACGTCAGCTCAAGACGATGCCAAGCGCAAGCCTTTCAGAGCGGAGCTTTCTCACTGAAGCGAGCGACCCCAGCTCCTTCCGTTCGCCGTATCTCGTCGGGGGAGACAGCCTTGAGGGGTTGCTCTATCCGGATACGTACTTCGTTGATCCTCTCGGGACGGCGTCCGAGTTGATTCAACAGATGCTGGATAGGTCGACGCAGGCCTTCGAACGCGACGGGCTGGTCCCTGGTGCAAACTATCACTCCCTTACCAGCTATCAGGTCATCATCGCCGCCTCGATCGCCGAGCGTGAGGCAAACACGCCTGCAGGATACTCCAAGGTAGCCAGGGTGATCTTGAATAGACTCGCTGCTAACATGCCACTTCAGATGGACTCTACCGTCAGATTTGCTAGCTCCAACTACACGAATCCGATCACCGGAGCCCAGCTCAAGGACCCCTCTGCCTACAACACCTACGTCCATCTCGGGCTGCCGCCAGGCCCGATTGGCTCAGTCGATTCAGCCGGTATCCAGGCGGTCCTACACGCCACGCCCGGTACCTGGCTCTACTTTGTTCTCCTGCGGGGTCACAAACATCTGTCATTTTTTCAGACCTTTGCAGCCCAGCAAGCAGCGATCAATCGTTACGGAGAGCAATGAACCGTGACACCGAGGCCCAAATCATGCCACAGGTTCCGTTGGCTTGTGTCCTCGGTGCCCCGATAGCGCATAGCCGTTCGCCAATGATCCACGAGGCTGGACTTAGAGCGCTTCGTCTGTCGGGTCACTATCTGTCCTTTGAGACGAATGTGGACCAGCTCGAAACCGCGTTCACTTCGCTGAGCTCGCTTGGCTTTCGTGGTGCTAATCTGACAGCGCCTCTGAAGGTAGCTGCCAGAGCACTACTGGATATCGAAGATGACGATGTGCGCCACATCGGTGCGGTCAATACGGTCGTCTTTGATCACGGACAACGGATCGGACACAACACCGATGCCGCTGGTTTGGTTACGGCACTAACAGACGTTTGTGGCCTCGAGTTGGCCGGAGCCAAGGTGCTGATCCTCGGTGCTGGCGGTGCTGCAAGAGCGGCGACTTGGGCGATGATCCAAGCGAGGGTCAACGAGGTGTTGGTGATGAGCCGTCGCTTGGAGTCGGCGACATCGCTCTGCGCGTGGTTCAATCAGAATGCGACTCCGATACCCAGCGCCGACAACTTGCGGGTTGACCTCGTGATCAACGCCACCACCGCCGGGATGCGCGGTACCACCAGTGAGGCGGAGGTTCCCATCGATCTCACCGCGCTTGGCTCGATCGGATGTGTCTATGACATGGTTTACGATCCGGCAGCCACACCCCTGTTAAAGGTGGCTAACAGCCTCGCTGTGCCCGCGTTCAATGGCCTGTCAATGCTCGTGGCGCAGGCTCGGTTGGCCTTTGGATACTTCTTTGGCGCGATGCCCGGGCTTGATCGGCTGATGGAGGCACTGGCTCCACGACCTTGATCAAACGTTGACCCTTCTGTGTGAGGGGTCGTTGGTCCCGAGGATGATAATGGTGGGGTTTCATTGGGATCTGGGGTGGCGGAGACTCGGGGGTGATGAACCCTTCTTCGTCTAGCAAGGTGACGGCAGCGTTCACCAAGAGCCGAATTGCCCACGCATCCTCTTTAAGGTGAACTACCCCCACCTGAAGGTGGAGGCTTTCTAAGCTAGTCTCGGTCACGCTGCAACCGTCCTCTGGCTCACTCTGTTTTCTAGCTTCCGCGGCCCGTTTGATTGCAACGGTGCCTCAGTCCCAA